>CAWUMP010000098.1:0-8275 GCA_963923385.1 uncultured bacterium
GCAGCGTCAGATGTGTATAAGAGACAGATGCACAAGAAGGTAGTGCGATATTGCAGGTCCAAGCCGTGCGCCCGGGTGATCTCACCACTTCAGCATCGAGTCAAAGCGCCCGCGCAGCAACCACACAAATCACCACGCCGGTGGCCATGCAGAATTGGCCCGAACAACGCGATGCACGTGGCGTGTATTTGCAGTTAGGCGCCTTTGCAGCCAAAGACAATGCAGAGGCATTTCGTGTGCGCATCAATCAACAAGCCCCTTGGTTAAGCGAGCAATTGCAGATTGTCCCGCAAGCGGCCTTATTTCGATTGCAAGCCGGCCCCTACGCCACCAGCGAAGCCGCGCGCGCGATCGCCGATCAGCTGCGCAATGAATTAAATCTAAATAGCGTGTTGGTGAAGCGCTAACACGCGTCGACGGATCGCTATCCGTCAGCGGGCCAGTCCAGTAAAATATCGCCTGAACAAACTACCGCAACGCTTTTCGTTGCCTTCGACCGCTTGGCGCGGATCAGAACGGAATATTCATGCGTCGTTTCTCTGCTTGCACAGCCCGATATATTCAATGGTTGATGTTGTGTTTACTTGGGTTTGCAACGCCTACATTTAGCCAAGCCTTAACTTCGGTGAATGCACGTGCGTATGTGTTGGCCGATATCACCAGTGGTCAGTTGATTGCTAGCGATCAAGCCGATGAGCGTGTTGAGCCCGCCTCGCTCACTAAACTGATGACGGCGTACTTGGTATTTCAAGCTTTGCGTGATGGCAAGATCAAGCTTGATCAAGCCGTGCCCGTATCAGAAAAAGCTTGGAAGGTGGGCGGCTCAAAAATGTTTATCGAGCCGCGTAAGCCCGTGGTGGTGGATGCATTAATTCGCGGCATGATCGTGCAGTCGGGAAACGATGCCTGCATCGCGCTCGCCGAATTGATCGCCGGAAGTGAAGACGCATTTGCGCAGCTCATGAATCGTGAGGCCAAACGTCTGGGCATGGTGAATAGCCAATTCATGAATGCGTCAGGCTTACCTGATGCACAACACTACAGCTCTGCGCGCGACTTGTATTTGCTCGCCAGCGCCCTGCTACGCGATTTTCCGCAGCAGTACGCCACGTATTACGCGCTGAAAGAATATCGTTACAACAATATCACCCAACCGAACCGTAATCGCTTGCTTTGGATGGATCCAAGTGTCGATGGATTAAAAACTGGCCACACCGATGCTGCTGGCTATTGTTTGATTGCATCCAAACAAGTCAATGGCCGTCGATTGTTGTCGGTGTTACTTGGATCGAGTTCAGAGTTAACCCGCGCGCAAGAATCACTCAAGTTAATCAACTGGGGTTACCAATACTTCGATGCGCTCAAGTTGTACGACAAAGGCGCTGTTGTAAAAGAGTTGCCTGTTTGGAAAGGCAGCGAGTCCAGTGTAAAAGCAGGTTTTCAGAACGATTTATATATCACCGTTGCAAAGGGCTTGGCCGACAAACTGAAGGCCGAGTTAGTGGCTACGCAACTCGTGGCACCGATTGCGCAAGGTCAACGCGTTGGGGTGTTGCGCGTCACGCTCGATGGCAAACCCTATGGCGAATATCCGGTCGTCGCGATTCAAGCCGTACCCGAGGCGGGATTGTTTGGCCGCGCTTGGGACACAGTGCGATTGTGGTTTAAGTAAGCTTCATCTCAGCGGTCACACAACAACATAAGGATCGGGCATGACGGTATTTCTAAACGGCGAATTCATGCCCATCGAAGAGGCCAAGATCCCGGTATTAGATCGCGGATTTATTTTTGGCGATGGCATCTACGAATTGGTTCCGGTGTATTCACGTGCACCGTTTCGTATGGAAGGCCATTTAGCGCGCATGGAGCGCAGCTTGCACGAAGTGGGCATCACGAATCCCTATCGCCGTGAAGAATGGGCGCGTCTCATTCACACCTTAATCGGCATGCATGATGTCGACGATCAAGCGGTGTATTGGCAAGTGACGCGCGGTGTCGCCAAGCGAGATCATGCCTTTCCAAAAGACATACGCCCTACCGTATTTATGATGTCAAACCCGCTGGTCAATCCAGCACCTGCGCTGGTTGAGCACGGTGCAAAAGCGGTGACAGCCCAGGATGTTCGTTGGCATCGCTGTGATATTAAATCGATTTCGTTGTTAGGCAACTGCATGGCGCGACAACTGTCTGCTGAAGTGGGCGCCGTTGAAACGATCTTGTTTCGTGGCGATCTTCTCACCGAAGCGTCAGCCTCAAACGTGCTGATAGTGAAAAATGGCGTCATCATCACACCACCCAAAAACAATCTGATCTTGCCGGGGATTACCCTCGATGTGGTGTTTGATGTGGTGGCGCGCGGTCAACTGCCTTTAGAGGTGCGCGAAGTCACCGCCGCAGAAGTGCGCAGCGCTGACGAGCTGTGGGTGTCTTCTTCATCTAAAGAAATTTTGGCGATCACGACCTTAGATGGCCAACCGATTGGTGAGGGTCGACCGGGCCCCGTGTTTCGGCGTGCATGGCAAATCTATCAGGACTTTAAAAACGATGTCATGCGTCAACACGCAGCCCATGCCTAAGGCGTCATGAGCACCGCGACACCCACGACGCTGCTCACGTTTCCGTGTTCTTACCCAATCAAAATCATGGGTCGACGCACCGACACATTCGCCCAAGATATTCTGGCCATCGTCATACACCACGCGCCAGATTTTGTGCCCGCCAGTATGGAAATGCGGCCCAGCAAACAAGGCAAGTATCTCGGTTTAACCGTCACCATCAACGCACACTCGCGCGAGCAACTCGATGCCTTGTATCAAGCACTGTGTGCGCACCAGTCAGTCGCGATGGTGTTATGAACGCACACGCATCGATGGCGACGAATCAAACCACTGCGCCACTGCCCCCGATCACACCACAGTGGCTTGGCCAGGTTGACTACGAACCGACGCTTGAGGCGATGCGCCACTTTACGCAAACGCGCGAGACCCACACGCCAGATGCCGTCTGGGTCCTCGAGCATCCTGCGGTGTATACGAGGGGCTTAGCTACTGACTTAGCGCATGGACCGCACCCAGACGCTACCGCACTACATGCGCGGATTCCGGTGATTCAGGTCGAGCGCGGTGGACAAATCACCTATCACGGCCCTGGGCAAGTGGTGGTGTATCCCTTAATCGATTTAACGCGTCGCGCAATGAAAGTGCGTGCGTTTGTTCACCTGCTTGAACAAGCGGTGATCGATTTACTCGATCAATATTCTGTGTCTGCCCAACGTCGATTAGGTGCGCCGGGTGTGTATGTGAATGCAGCCAAAATTGCCGCGCTCGGTCTTCGCGTGCGACGTGGCTGCACCCTGCATGGCGTATCCTTGAATGTCGACATGGATCTCAGTCCGTTTTCTTCGATACATCCGTGTGGTGTGGTGGGACAAGCGGTGACGCAAACGCGCGCGCTCGGTATCCAAGCCAATGCACAAACTTTGGGTATGGCGCTGGCGCATCACATCATTGAGGCACTGGAGCGGTCGCATGCGTGAACCGGGCACCAAATTAAAAGGCCAAGGTAAAACGGCCAAAACCATCGAAAAATTTTCGATCAAGGTAGTACCTGGACAAGCCTTAGCAAAACCATCGTGGATCCGGGTTAAAGCACCTCAGCCAAATTCACGCTTTGGCGAAATCAAGCAAATACTGCGTGAACAAAAACTCCACACCGTTTGCGAAGAAGCTTCGTGTCCGAACATCGGCGAATGTTTTGGTCAAGGTACGGCAACGTTTATGGTGCTCGGTGATATTTGTACGCGACGTTGTCCTTTTTGCGATGTCGGGCATGGCCGACCCTTAGCGCCAGACCCACTTGAGCCGCAACACTTAGGTGACACCGTTGCACGACTCAAACTAAATTATGTGGTCATTACGAGTGTCGACCGCGATGATTTAAAAGATGGTGGCGCCGCGCACTTCACCGAGTGCATTCGTGCGGTACGTGAGGCATCACCCAACACCACGATCGAAGTCTTGGTACCGGATTTTCGTGGCCGCTTAAGTGAGGCCTTGGCCTTACTTGCCGCCGCGCCGCCCGATGTCATGAATCACAATTTAGAAACCGTGCCACGTTTATATGCGCGGGCGCGACCCGGTGGTGACTACGCGCATTCACTTCAGCTATTGCAGCAGTTCAAACAGCAATTTCCTCAGGTGCCAACCAAATCAGGATTGATGGTTGGTTTGGGTGAAACAGACGAAGAAATTATTGCCGTGATGCAAGACCTACGCGCACATAACGTCGATATGCTGACCATTGGCCAATACCTTGCGCCAAGTGCACATCATTTACCCGTCGAACGTTATGTGCATCCGGATGTGTTCAATATGTTTGCCGATCAAGCCAAACGCTTAGGCTTTACGCACGCGGCGGTTGGTGCGATGGTGCGCTCGTCTTATCACGCCGATCAGCAGGCACATGCAGCTGGTGTAGCAACTGAGTAAGTAACACAATAAAAGATGCTGTGATGCCACGCTGACGAACGAACCCACGTTTACATCGATCCAATTTTTATTTTAACGCCCCCGTAATACGGATACGCATGAAACCAATTGACCCCGCCCGCTTTCAAACCTTACAAGAAATTGTTGCCACGGCGCGTGCGCGCTTAGCCCCAGGCCCTTGGGCCTACTTGGCTGGCGCAACCGAAACTGAAACTACGCAACTGCGTAATCGTCAGGCGCTCGATAGTCTGGCGTTTCGTCCTCGCGTTTTAAACGATGTGAGTCAAGTGAGCGCACGCGCAAATTTTATGGGTCGCGAGATGCGCTTACCAGTCCTATTGGCACCAGTGGGTGGATTGGAGTCGTTTGCAGAAGGTGGTGCAGCTTCGGCTGCAAAAGGTGCCGCCGAATTTGGTGTGCCATATATGCTTTCTTCGGTGTGTCAGCCTGGTTTAGAACAAACCGCTGCAGCTGCACCAGAGGCATTACGCGTCTTTCAGTTGTATGTGCGTGGCGATGCCGCGTGGGTCGATGACTATGTGCACCGCGCACGTGATCAAGGGTTTACTGCGTTTTGCTTCACGGTCGACAGCGCGTTGTATAGCCGACGTGAACGCGATTTGCTTGGTCGCTTTACTAAGCCATGGCGTCCCACCGATAACGCTGGTTTACTCAAACAAGCCGCATTAAATTGGGATGACGTTAAACGCTATAAAGATAAACACACCTTACCGCTCATTCTCAAAGGGATCGCCACTGCCGAAGATGCAGACAAAGCGGTACAACAAGGCGCAGCAGTGGTGTACGTCTCGAATCATGGTGGTCGACAGTTGGATCACGGCCTGGGCAGCATTGCGGTATTACCCGAAGTGGTTGCTGCCGTTGCCGGTCGAGCACAAGTCTGGGTTGATGGTGGCTTCATGCGTGGCACCGATGTGGTGAAAGCGATTGCCTTAGGCGCGCAAACGGTTGGTTTAGGACGTTTAGCGTGTTTGGGTTTGGCCGCTGCCGGTCCTGCGGGTTTGGTGAGAACCTTGCAACTATTAGAAGAAGAAATTGCCGTGACCTTGGCGCTACTTGGTGTACGTTCGTTTGCAGAGCTGACGCCTCGACATGTCACCACCGCTATGCCAGTGCGCGTCCCAAGTGCCTTTAGTGCGTTTCCTTTGTTAGAGGAATATCCGTTACCAGCGGATTTACGCGATTAAAAACACAGCAAAGTTTGTGTGATGCGTATGGTTCGCTGGCGTCACTTGGTTGAATCAACTGGGCTCGTTAAGCGCTTGATCAACCAAGGCGTGAAATTCTTCAACCTTGGGTTCGCCGAGATACGTTTTTAAAATTCGTCCGCGTTTATCGATCAGCATGCTGGTTGGCGTGACGCGAACCTGACCAAACGCGCGTGCAATCGCCCCATCGGTATCGAGCACGACTTTAAAGGGGAGTGCACGCTGTTGTACAAAGGTGGCGACGTGGTTGGGATGGTCGTATTGCATGGCCACCGCGATGGTGTCGTAACCACGAGAGGCGAATTTATTTTGTGTGGCACTGAGCATCGGCATTTCTGCCACACAGGTGGTGCAAGACGTAGCCCAAAAATTGACTAACACCACCTTGCCACGCAAATCCGCAGTCCCAAATTGCTCACCACCCAGGGTAGCAAAGCGTGTTTCTGGCGCTTGCGCCGGTTGCGTCAACAGGAACGCTGCCGCTGCAGCGAGGGCAATACACAGACCACCAAAAGCAAAGCGCATGGATTTTTTCATGAAGCTATTTTCCTCCTGAATCGCCGGTGTGTCATTCGTTGGGTGCCGCGAGCCGGTATGATGTATGCCTTGGGAGGATCAGATGGCCAAACCGAATTATCAGTTCGAGAAGCGCCAGCGCGATCTGGCAAAGAAAAAGGAGAAAGAAGAAAAGCTGCTGAAAAAACAGCAAGCTAAAGGATTGAAGGGATAGAAGGGATAGAAGGGACGGAAGGGGCTGAGGGGGCAGCGCAGGACGCACCGGCAGACGATGAACCCACCGCGGCTGCGGCGCCGAACGAAGCCAAGTTGTAGCTTGGCTGCGGGTCTTCGCCGAACGAGGCTGCGCCACGTATATTTCGCTTGCTAATGCGCCTCGTCCCAATTGGCGCCAACGCCGATATCGACAATTAAGGGTACGTCTAACGCGCCGACGTTTTGCATCAGCGCGGGTAACGCTGCACGCACGTCATCGAGCTCATCTGTTGGCACATCGAGTACCAATTCATCATGCACTTGCATGACCAGTTGCGCCTGACCTCGGCGTTGTTGCAGCCAGTCGTGCACACGCACCATCGCTAGCTTGATTAAATCTGCCGCAGTGCCTTGCATCGGCGCATTGATTGCAGCACGTTCGGCCGCTTGTCGGCGCTGCATGCCGCTGCTGGTAATTTCTGGTAACCACAGGCGTCGACCAAACACGGTCTCAACGTAACCAAGACTACGGGCTTTTTCGCGGGTCTCTTGCATATAGGTTGCAACACCTGGGTAGCGTGCGAAATAGCTATTGATGTAAGCCTGCGCGGTTGCGCGTTCAATGCCTAAATTTTGCGCTAAACCAAAGGCTGACATTCCGTAAATTAAGCCAAAGTTAATGGCTTTGGCGGCACGTCGTTCATCGCTCGTGACTTCATTTAATGGGCGACCAAATACTTCGGCTGCAGTGGCGCGGTGTACATCGAGTCCGCGCGCAAATGCATCGCGCAGACCCGTATCGCCGGACAGATGCGCCATGATGCGTAATTCAATTTGCGAATAATCTGCGCTCAACAATTGCCAACCCGCGGGCGCAATAAAGGCTTCACGAATACGTCGACCTTGTGGCGTACGAATCGGAATATTTTGTAGATTGGGGTCGTTCGATGCTAAACGTCCAGTGACTGCAACCGCTTGTGCGTAAGTGGTGTGTACGCGACCAGTATGCGGGTTCACCATACGCGGTAATTTATCGGTGTATGTCGATTTTAGTTTGGCGATACCGCGATACTCCAACAGCAACTTGGGTAGCGGATAGTCCGCAGCAAGTTCTTGTAAGACGTCTTCATCGGTTGATGGTTGCCCTCCCGGAGTTTTTTTCTTAACCGGTAAACCTTGGCGTTCAAAAAGAATTTCTTGAATCTGCTTGGGCGAATTTAAATTAAACGGCTGACCAGCAGCAGCGTAGGCTTTTTGCTCAAGTGCAAGCATTTCGCGACCGAGCTCGTGGCTTTGTGCTTCGAGCCGCTGACTATCGATTAACACGCCGCGCCGCTCCATTGCCAACAGTACGGGCATGACGGGGAGCTCAATGTGCTGATAGACGTACTGCAGCTTTTCATCGGCACAAAGTCGCGGAAATAACACGTCATGTATTTGTCGTGTGCAATCGGCATCTTCGGCGGCATAGGCCGTGGCGCGTTGGATATCGACTTCAGCAAATGAAATGCGTGATGCGCCTTTGCCCGTGACGGCATCGTAACTGATCGTTTCCCAGCCTAAATGTCGACGCGATAAGGTGTCTAAGTCATGCCGCTCGTGCCCTTCATACACGTACGATTCAAGCAAGGTGTCATGCGCAATTCCCGCTAACGTCACGCCATGATTGGCCAAAATATGGGCGTCAAATTTTAAGTTTTGACCGACCTTCAAATGCGTCGCTGATTCAAGCCATGGCTTGAGTAAATCGAGCGCAGCGTGCACGCCCAATTGTTCGGGGGCATCAGGATAACGATGCGCAACAGGCACGTAGACCGCCTCGTTTGCAAAAGCAAAGGACAATCCAAC
>CAWUMP010000099.1:0-8269 GCA_963923385.1 uncultured bacterium
GAGACAGCCACGGCGGCGATGATTTCATCTTCTGCAAGGGCCGTACCAAACGCGGCGGTCATAAACGATTCAGCCGCCACACGTCGTTCACCGGACACGCCAGCTATCACGATCGTTGCGCCCAATGCAGGCATGGTGAGAGGCCAATCCGCCGCGGGATCCGCATGCGCCAAACTCCCACCAACCGTGCCGCGATTACGAATGGCACGATACGCAATACCGCGCGCCACTTGTGCTAAAGGCTCGCAGCCAACGAGCACGCGATCTTCGAGCATGGCGTGAGTCACACCACCACCGATACGCCATGCAGCGCCGAGATCTTCAATCACCTTCAGTGCAGGTAGTGTGGACACATCCAGAATTTTTTTCGGACGTGCCAAACGCAAATTCAACATCGGCCCGAGCGACTGTCCACCGCCAAATAATTTGGCTTCGCCATTTGATGCGCGTAATGCGCTGACCACAGCGCTTAACTCGGTGGGCTTTTGATATTCAAATGCGGCTGCTTTCATTGCATTCTCCTTAAGCCGCTTCGCGTTTAGGCAAGGTGCCGCTACGGGCGCGTTCGATCGCCTCAAGCAAACGATGTGGCGTGAGCGGTGTACGATTGACCTCGACACCCGTGCTACGCAGCGCATCGTTGACGGCATTAAAAATTGCTGCCGGTGGCGCAATCGCACCGCCTTCGCCCATGCCCTTGATGCCAAATTCGGTGTAAGGCGATGGCGTTTCCATATGGAAAATTCGCATATGAGGCACTTCGGTCGGACCAGGCAACGTGTAATCAGCCAGCGTGGAGGCGTTGGGCTGGCCATTCACGTCGTATTCGATTTCTTCGTACATCGCCGTGCCAATACCTTGTGCGATTCCTCCAATGGTCTGACCTTCAACCACCATCGGGTTTACCACCGTGCCGCAATCTTCAACGATCACGTAATCCAAAATCTCAACCTGCCCGGTGTCTGTATCGACGGCCACAGCCACTGCATGTGAAGCGTAGCTAAACGCACCACTATCGCGTTCGGGTTTGTAGCTCACGCTACATTCCAATCCGCGACGATCAACATCTAACGGCGCTTTATCTGGTCGCAGATACCAAGCTTCGCAAATCGACTTCAGGCTCATTTGTTTGCCATCTGGCGCAATCACGCCCACACCTTTTTCAAAGCGTGCTTCGCTTTCTTTACAACCCAGCAAATGCGCACCGATCTTCACGATACGCGGCACTAACTCACGGCACGCGTTGGCTGTTGCACCACCGGCCATGACGATCGAACGAGACGCATACGTTCCTGTGGAATACGGCGTGGTTCCAGTGTCGCCGTGTGTGACATGAATGCGCGACACATCAATCCCCAAGATTTCGTGGGCCATTTGCGCAAGTGTGGTCTCCATGCCTTGACCATGCGAATGGATACCCACACGCACTTCCAAACCACCATCTGGTGTCATCTTCACTGCGGCCTGATCAAACCCTGGCACCAGTGGTAAGCCCCATGACGCAAACACGGAGGTACCGTGCGCGGATTGTTCGCAATAACTCGCAAAGCCGATCCCAATCTTGCGACCATCTGGCTCACCTTTTTCTTGGCGTGCACGCCAGGCCTCAATGCCCAGTTTTTCGCGCGCCGTGGTCAGTGCCTGAGGGTAATCACCGCTGTCATAGTGTTTTTTCATGACATTGTCGTAGGGCATTTGCTCTGGACGCACTAAATTGTCCATGCGCACATCGTACGGATCGCGATCGACTGCGCGCGCAATACCTTCCATCAACAACTCCATCGCAAAACACACGCCGGTCCGCGCGACACCGCGATAAGGCATAAAGCCTGGCTTGTTCGTGGCGACACAACGTGTGGTGCAGCGGTAACCACGAAAATCGTAAGGCCCCGGTAAATTGCCAATCGCTTGACCGGGTTCTAAACCAATCGTGAACGGCCAATTGGAATACGCACCACCATCGATGGTGATTTCTGCATCTAATGCAAGTAGACGACCTTTGTCGTCCGCATAACCGGTGAGTTGGTATTTATGTTGACGTGCATTGGCACCAGAGACGAGGTGCTCGCGACGATCTTCAATCCAACGAAATGGTTTACGAAACTTCCAGGCGAGCCATGCCACTGACAGCTCTTCTGGATGCACGATGACTTTATAACCAAAACCGCCCCCCACATCAGGCGCAATAATTCTGATCTGGCCTTCACTTAACCCGAGAAACTGCGCGATACCCGTACGCACCACGTGCGGTGTTTGCGTGGAGTAATACATCACCAATTGATCGGTGCGCTCATCCCAATGCGCCACCACCGCTTTACCTTCCATCGGGACCATCGCTTGGCGCGAGAGCTCGACTTCGCGCTTGACCACGACAGTGGCTTGTTTGGATAAGCGATCAAAATCGTTATCTACCGACAACGTCACAAACACGTTGTCTTCCCATTCTTCGTGCACGCGCACGTTTTTTTCGCGTAAGGCTGCCATCGATTCAACTAACGGTGGCAACTCTTCAATATCCAACACAATGCGTTCAGCCAAGTCTTCTGCTTCGGCGCGCGTTTTAGCCACGCACATCGCCATCGCTTCGCCCACAAAACGCACCTTGCCTTCAGCTAAAGGCGGTTGCGCAGACACGCGATAACTCGGAATCGAAGAGGTCGAAATAATCGACTTTGCCTCTGGCATATCCGCACGCACAAACACTGCGCCCTCGGAACCCGCTGGTTTTTGAATGGCACGAATACGGCCATGCGCAATCGGGCTGCGCAAAAATGCAACCTCGAGTTGCCCAGGAATCACCATATCGGAAACGTACTGACCACGACCATGCAAATGGCGTGAGTCTTCTTTGCGCTTTACGCGTGCGCCGATGCCCTGACCGGGCTTGCCGTGCTCTTCCATCACCCCTCCAATTGCCGCGCCGAACAGCCCGCGGGCTGTTCGGTCGTCGGTGCAACAAGTCACGCCACTGCGCTCGGGCCAGAAGGCCAACGATTCATCAGCGTGACTCAAACAACATCAAACGCATATGCTGCGTACAACAACTGCGTGCGACTTATTTCTTACCTGCGGCCACTGAGAAACGATAGCTATCGAGGTTGTATTCAGCCACACGGAACCACAAGTTTTGATCGTCGCGGAACTTTGACCACTGCTCGTAGATTTTCTTGAACTCTGGGCTCTTGGCCGCCAGTTCTGCCATCACTTCTTGCGTCGTCTTGTAAGCGGCGTCCATGACTGGCTTAGGGAAAGCGCGCAACTGCGTGCCTGAGCCCACGAGCTTTTTCAATGCCACCGGATTTTTTGCGTCGTAATCGGCGGTCATCATGGTGTCTTGTTCACGCGCGGCGCAAATCAAGGCCTCTTGGAACTGTTTGGGCAACGCATCCCAAGCTTTTAAGCTCACCAACATGGTGTTCTGGGCGCTGCCTTCCCACCAACCTGGGTAGTAATAAAACTTGGCCACTTTGTTCAAGCCGAGCTTTTCATCGTCGTGCGGTCCGATAAATTCGGCGGCATCGATGGTGCCTTTTTCGAGCGATGCATAGATATCACCCGGTGGTAGTTGTTGCGGCGTGACGCCCAAGCGCGAAAGAATCGTGCCGCCAATGCCACCAATGCGCATCTTCAGGCCCTTGAGATCGGCCACGCTCTTAATTTCTTTGCGATACCAACCACCCATTTGTACGCCGGTGTTACCGCAAGGAATGTTCATCATGCCGTACTGCTTGAACACATCGCGCAGTAACTCAGCGCCACCGCCCCAGTTAAACCAAGCGGCTTGTTGACGTGCATTCAAACCAAACGGAATGCCGGCATCAAACGCAAAGGC
This sequence comes from uncultured bacterium, assembly GCA_963923385.1. Lineage (GTDB taxonomy): Bacteria > Pseudomonadota > Gammaproteobacteria > Burkholderiales > SG8-39 > SZAS-79. Next base: position 3,833 of record CAWUMP010000099.1, read on the forward strand.
GGGGTTCTTACCAATAAAAAAGCTCGACAAGGTGTGTGCGGCTTCCATGGTGCCTTTTTCAACGGCATCAAACACTTGGTTGCCCGGCACAATTTCGCCAGCCGCCAACACGCGAATTTCAAACTTACCATCGGTCATGGCCAGAATACGTTTGGCCATTAACTCCACGCCACCGTGGGTGGTGTCTAAGCTTTTTGGCCAGCTGGTTTGCAAGCGCCATTTCACCGTGGGTGTGGACTGTGCAATCGCTGGTGCGGCAATAGCACCGAGGGCAGCACCGGCGCCTGCTTTGGTCAGAAACTCGCGTCTCTTCATGCTTTACTCCTTGGAATAACCGGCGATGCCGGTGGTTATAAAAAACAACAACAAAACATTCAATGACGACAAGACGTTCAACCACTTCAAAACATCGCATCACGCCTTACAGATAAAATTTTTCCACCATCCAACCGTCACGTAGCAAACGACTCGCGTAGCAAAGCACGACCGCAAAACAATCTTGCGAAACAACAACGGCTACTTTGCACCTTTACTCGCGCGCTCGAGTTGTTTTTGCAAATCGTTATCTGATTCGCTGGGTCCGGCAGGTTGCTCTGGTGTGTCTGATGAATCGGGCATGACCTCCGGTGCCTCGAGCTCGATCTTGACTTTATCCACGTCAATTACCTGCTCCTTGTCCAAGAACGCAGTGATTTGATCCGGGAAAATGATCACCAAAGCCACCATCAATAATTGCAAGCCGACCCACGGAATCGCCCCCAGATAAATATCTTTGCTCTTCACTTCGCGCGGTGCGATACCACGCAGATAAAACAAGGCATAGCCAAACGGAGGATGCATGTACGAGGTCTGCAAATTCACGCATAGCAGCACGCCAAACCAGACCAAATCAACGCCGAGTTTTTGCGCCACCGGCGCAAGCAAGGGCACAACGATAAAGGCGATCTCAAAGAAATCTAAAAAGAACGCCAACACAAATACAAAGAGCATCACCACGACCAAAAAGCCGGTGCGTCCGCCAGGTAAATCAGACAGCAAATGCTCAATCCACAACCCGCCATCAAAGCCCTGAAACACGAGCGAAAACACGCTAGAGCCAATCAAGATAAAGATCACCATGGCGGTAATGCGCATGGTCGACTCCATGCCTTCCCAGACGAGCTTGCGCGTTAAGCGACCACGCAACGCCGCGAGAATCATGGCACCGACTGCACCCATAGCGCCCGATTCGGTAGGTGTGGCTAAGCCCATAAAAATGGTGCCCAACACCAAAAAGATTAAGCCCAACGAAGGAACCACACCCCACAGCACACGGGACCACAACGCCCAACCACGCAAGGTGCGTGCTTCGGGCGGTAAGGCCGGTACGAGGTTCGGCCGGAAAATAGCAACGATGGCAATGAAACCAATGAACAACAACGTTTGCACAATCGATGGACCAATCGCACCTGCGTACATATCACCGACTGAACGACCTAACTGATCGGCTAACACCACCAACACCAATGAAGGTGGAATCAACTGCGTGATGGTGCCCGATGCAGCGATCACGCCGGTGGCAATACGCATGTCATAGCCATAACGCATCATGGCTGGCAACGCGATCATCCCCATCGCAATCACTGAGGCAGCCACCGTGCCGGTAATGGCGCCCAAAATGGCCCCCACCACAATGACCGAATACGCCAATCCACCCGGTAATGCACCAAAGGCTTGCCCCATACTCTCGAGCAAATCTTCAGCTAAGCCGCAGCGCTCGAGAATGCATCCCATAAACGTAAAAAACGGGATCGCTAACAACAAATCATTCGACACGATGCCAAACACACGCAACGGCAAATTAGCTAAAAAGTCGGGCACAAAAAAACCAAGCTCCACGCCCAAAATACCAAACGATAAGCCTAACGCGGCGAGTGAAAACGCTACCGGAAAACCCACCAGTAAAAATAAGATCATCCCCGCAAACATCAACGGGGCCATGGATTCAGCACTGAGCATCATTGCAGCGGCCTTTCATAGTGCAGATCGGCCGTCAGGTGGCCCGTCAACATGGCAATACGTTTAATGAGTTCGGACAAGCCTTGCAAGGTCATCAATGCAAAGCCAATCGGTAAAGCAAGACGCGCAGGCCAACGCAATAAACCACCCGCATTCGGCGAAATTTCACCCGTGCGAATGGCATCCAGCGCCGGTGGCCAGCACAAGATCATTAAATAAATCATCGCTGGCAATAAAAACACCGACAACCCGAAGAGATCCACCCAAATCCGACCGCGGGTGCTCAGTGAACCGTAGATCAAATCAACGCGTACGTGTTCATTCACCTTGAGCACATGGGCTGCACCGAGCATGACCAAGTAGGCAAACAAATACCATTGCATTTCCAGCCAAGCATTCGAGCCCAAGCTAAAGGTGTAGCGTAACCCGGCGTTACCAGCACTCACCAAACAGGCAATCAATACACAGGCGGAAGCGATGTAGCCAAACCAGCGGCTCAGGTGATCGACCGCATCTGCGGCCTTTAAAAATGCATGCATAAATCAGCTCGCTTTTTGGTCACGGGTGACGTTGTATTTATAGTCACGGAATTCACCAGAACGGACTGGTGCATAACGCGGCGACTCGCCAGGACGCAAACAACTTGGAATGCATTCCACTAACGCGTCGTAATTGGGATGCTGAAAAAAACCAATCGAGATACGGCTCGTACTACGCGCAATTTCTCGTGGCGGATTCAGCACACGATGCACATTCGACACCCAGCGGTCATTGGTCCAGCGCATGAGCAGATCACCGATGTTGCATACAAACCGATGCGGATCGGTCGGCACATCGACCCAAGCACCAGCGCGTGTACGCACTTGCAGACCGCCCGGCGCATTTTCACCAGACAAAATCGTCAACATGCCAAAGTCAGTGTGCGCACCGGCGCGCAGTTGACCTTCTTCGGGCGGGTTGTCTTGCCTTGGATAATAGTTGATGCGCGTTGCTGTGATGTGACGATCAATTTTGTTTTGGAAAAAGAATTCGTCTAAGTCCAGTGCCAGCGCCGCGATACGACACAAACCGGCGGCGAGCCGTTCCATCGCTTGGTAATACGCATCTGCTGCGATGGCAAATCCAGCCGGTTCCTTGGGCCAGATGTTGCGATGAAAATATTGTTGGCCTTCGGCACCCATGTAATACGCGTCGTTGGTGGGCCAATCCGCGCGACCGAAGTGGTAATACTCTTTGAGATCGGTCGGGGTGGCACTGGCATTGCCAAACGACAAGGCTTCAAAGCCGACCGCTTTCCAACCACGTGGATACGTTGCAGTGGGCGGTGCGACCAACGATTTTTGTGCTTCGGTTTGCGAAAAAAACAAACGTGCTTGGGCATACAGCTCGTCAATGATTTTCGGCGCAACGCCATGACCGGTCACGGCAAAAAATCCGATTTCTTCGGCTGCGCTGCGTAAGGCACGCACCACGGCATCACGCCCCGCCGGATCTCCGGCAAGGAATGGGGCAATATCAATAATCGGTGCGCGGTCCATGTTAGGCTTCGATTAGTTCGTTGGTAAACAGTGCCGGGCTCAGTTTCAACGCGGCGAAATGCGAATCATGCACTGATTTTAGGCAATGGGTACTGTCAGCAATGAACGTGCCCAAGGCAAAGTGGTATTCGACGATTGCATACTGAAACAAGATTATGAAAAACACCCCCGAAACCCCCACCAAACTCGCGGGCAAAACCGCCGTTGTCACAGGGGCCGGCAGCGGTATTGGCCGCGCCATCGCCGGCGCGCTGAGCGCAGCCGGTGCAAATATCGTGATCGCCGATTTGCACCATGCTGACGCAACTGCACAAAGCCTGCGCAACAACGGGGCGCACGCCGTAGGCATCACTGCCGATATTGCCTCCGAAACTGGCAGTCTCGCCCTCGCTGAAACTGCACAACGCGAATTTGGCGGCGCCGATATTTTGGTGAACAACGCAGCGATTTTCTCTAGCTTGATTCCGAAACCGTTTGAAGAAATCAGCGCAGAAGAATGGCGTCGCGTCATGGAGGTCAACACGTTAGGGCCGTTTCTGTGTTGCAAGGCGCTACTGCCATTACTCAAACAGTCCAATGCAGCACGCATCATCAACATCAGCTCGGGAGTCGCCTTTAAAGGTAACCCGTTGTACTTGCATTACGTGGCCAGCAAAGGCGCGGTGCTGTCGATGACCCGCTCCCTGGCACGCGAGCTCGGTGCGTACGGCATTTTGGTAAATGGCATTGCCCCGGGCTTCACCTTGTCTGAGGGCGTACAAGCCAACGCTGCGTTGGTCGCTGGCGCGCGCGGCCCATCGTTGGCCGGACGCGTCTTGAACCGCGACATGTACCCCGATGATTTGTTGGGTGCTGCGGTCTTTTTTGCTGGACCAGACGCCGGGTTTATCACCGGACAAAC
>CAWUMP010000100.1:0-8234 GCA_963923385.1 uncultured bacterium
GTCAACTCTTGCAGGCAGGATTGGCGGCCAGCGCGTTGGCGATTGCCCCCCACGTGATTGGACAAGAACCCTTTCCCAATAAACGCATTCGGTTGTTGGTGGGCTTTCAACCGGGCGGTATCGTCGATACGTTGGCGCGTTTGTTAGCAGAGCGTTTACAGAAAAATTTGGGTCAACCAGTGGTTGTCGAAAATCGACCGGGGGCAGGCGCCAATTTAGCCACCGGCCTTGTCGCACGTGCGAAAGGCGATCCGTATACCTTGTTACTTGGCAGCAGCGGGCCATTGGCGATTAGTCCCATCATGGAAAGTAATTTGGGCTTTGATCCGCTCACCGATTTAACGCCGATTAGTTTGATCGCGAAAACACCGTTAGTTGTGGTGGTCTCGAGTGCCTCACCACACCGTGATTTAGCTGCGCTCACACAAGCATTACGTAAAACCGGTCAAGATGTGCTCTATCCAACGCCCGGTGTGGGTTCACCGCAATTACTCGCGCAAGAAGCTTACCGACAGCGCGCGGGTTTTCCAGCAACGCCCGTACACTTTAATAGCAGCCCGCCTGCAATCCTGTCGATTTTGTCTGGTGAGATGCCATTCACGATCGAGAATCCATTATTGGTGTTGCCACAAATTCGCGCAGGAAAAATGCGCGCACTCGCCGTCACCAGTCGCCAACGTGCACCCCTCTTACCCGAGGTGCCTACCATGATCGAATCTGGTTACGATGATTTTGAAGCGGGTGGTTGGTATAGCCTGATGGCCCCTGCAGGCATCCCGACCGACGTCGTGAATCGACTCCACACCGAAACACTTAACGCATTACGCGAACCAGAAATGGCCCGACGTATCGCCGACATGGCATCTCCGAACATTTCAAGTACGCCAGAAGAATTACGTGCGTGGATTGTGAGTGAAATGCAACGCTGGCGTAGTGTATTAAGCGGTGGCGCGAAAAAGTCTTAACGCGCTCATCTACTCCACACGTGCGTGGTTGTGCTTAACGCAGCGTTAAGCGCATCGCTTGCATCGCAGAAAATTTGAACCCTTCAGCAGCGTAGATCGCTTGTGCAGCTGCGTTGTCTGGATCGGTCAAAAGCGTCAAACGTAAGACGCCGGCATCACGTGCGGCACAAATGGCATGGCGCAATAACGCCGCACCGATCCCTTGTCCACGACAATCGGGTAACAGCACCATATCCTCAAGCCAAGCGGCTTGACCACCGCTGGCTGTACTCACGGTATACAGCGTACTCACCATGCCAATCACTTCACTCGCACGGCGCGCAACATAAATACAACCGCGCTGTCGGTCTTCGAGAATCATGCGCAATGCGCGCTGCTGTTTTTCGGTCTCTGGTAAAAAATCCGCTTCTTGCGTAAACAACAGCGCAAGCAAACCAGTCAGTGCAGGCAAATCGTCAAGCGTGGCGAGGTCAAACCGCAGATCGGATAGGGATGAAGACATACCTGATGAAGATCGCCAAGTCGCTAATCAACGCACGTTGTCACAAAAAAATTATTCCGCGACAATGCCCGCACGTTTGATGACTGGCCCCCACTTATCGTGCTCAGCCTTCACGAAAGCAGCAAATTGTTCTGGCGTGCCTTGTAGTACTTCGGCGCCACGACTGGTGAGCTGTTCGCGTACGTCAGGTTGCTGTGTCACTTTGTTTAGGGCCGCGTTGATACGCAACACGATATCGCGTGGTGTTGCGGCTGGCGCGGCCAAGCCAAACCATGCGGTGACTTCATACCCCTTGATTCCGGCTTCATCCAGTGTCGGTAAATCCGGAAAAACACTAGTACGTTTTAAGCTCGTCACACCCAAAGCGCGTAGCTTGCCTGATTTGATATTGCCCACTTGCGGCGGCAAGTTATCAAACATGAGCTGCGTTTCATTGGCGAGTAAAGACGCGGTAGCTGGCCCCGAACCACGAAAAGGAATGTGCAACACAAACGTACGCGTCATATCTTTCATGAGCTCCATCGATAGTTGCGGCGAGGTGCCGTAACCATTGGAGGCGTAATTAAATTTACCTGGCGCAGCGCGCAAGACCGTGACTGCATCGCGCACCGATTGCGCCGGAAAGGCAGGATGCACTAACCAAACGTTGGGCACCTTGCCATACAGTCCAACGTACGCAAGATCTTGTAGCGGACGATAGTTCAGCTTGGCATACATATGCGCACTATTACCCAGCGATGGATTAGCCAACAGCAAGGTGTAGCCATCTGCAGGCGCACGCGCCACCGCTTCTGCCCCAACATTTCCGCCCGCACCCGAACGGTTTTCAATGACCACTGGCTGGCCGATTTCTTTTTGTAGCGCGGGTTGAATCAAGCGCGCCACCAAATCAATCATGCCACCAGGTGGGTAGGGCACCAGAATCGTGATGCTGCGGTTCGGAAAAGATTGCGCGGATGCATGGGTGGCGATGCCTAAAAGCGCAGCACTGACGATCCATTTTATTTGGTGTAAACCAATGTGATTCATCCCACCCTCCTAGGCATCAATACTGGCGATTACTTTGTGTTCTAGCGTTTGTTTAGTGTTTCAGTATGCGCAGTAAATTATAGAAATCATCGGTAAACGTCGGCAAGCTCTCACGTGCAGGCGCCGGTTTTGCCACCGCACTAATGAGTGGTGCTGCTAGTAAGGCCGCATTTTTTGTGACGATGACTTGATCGGTGGTTCCAGTCCAATAGTCTTCGCCTTCAGCCCAATCACTGACCCACGCAGTTTGCATACCAAACTCATCGGCTAAGCGTCGAATCACCGGCATTAAATCCACAAATCGATTGGTCGCTTGAAACACGATCACGCCATCAGGCTTAAGGTGCTTCACGTACACCGCCATGGCTTCACGGGTAATTAAATGCATCGGGATCGAATCCCCGGAAAACGCATCGATCGCCAACACATCGTAACCCCGCGGCGCTTCTCGCTCGAGCGCTAAGCGCCCGTCACCAAGCACAACCTCGAGCTTGGCCGGCGTATCACGCATGAAGCTGAATTCGCGTTTGGCAATATCCACCACGATTGGATCAATTTCATAAAACACCCAAGCGTCTCCAGCGCGACTGTGCGCAAGCAATGCACCAGCACCTAAGCCAATCACGCCAACGTTTCGAGGTGCATTCATACTTTGAAACAAACGCCCGTACGCACTCGTTCGACCGAAATAACTGCTCGGCTCCATGCGCTTTTCAGTCTCCATGCGCTGACCACCGTGGTTAATTCCGCCGTGGTACATCACACGAAATGCGCTTGGGTCGGTCCAATCACGGGTACGCACCACGCCATAAAAATTTCGTGCCATTTCACGTACGCCGTAGTTGTAATAGTTGATCGCTTGGCCATTCAGCACAACGACCGCCACTAACACCGCAACAGCGCTCGCACGCCATAACAAATGAACGCCACTGATTCGGATCACCAAGAGTGCGCCTAAGATCGCCAGCACAATGTGCATCTCGTAATAACCCTTGAGTACCAACGGGGCAATAATGGCAACCAATAGCGCGCCCAGCGCACCACCAATTGAAATCATGAGGTAATACAGGGTGAGATGACGTGGATCAGGTTTCAAACGTGCGAGTTCACCATGACAAAACATACACGAAACAAACATCCCCAAAGCGAATACTGGCGCAGCAAACTTTAAGTCAATCGAATCCACCATCGCGGCCATACTGAGTAAGGCAACCCCCAAGAGCGGCATAAAAATTTTGCGTAAGTACCAGCGCGGATGATCAAAGCAAATGATGAACGTAATTAAATACAGCGCCAGTGGCAACACCCACAAAAATGGCACCGAAGCGATGTTTTGCGTGATGTGATTCGACACAGCAAGTAGCACGCAGGAACCCATCGCCGACAAAATCAGCCATTGCACTAAGGTGCCTGCTGCGATTGGTTTGGCTGGTGCTTGGGATTCTGTTTGCACTGCAGATAAATGCATCCCACCACCACGCAACGAGAACACACCGGTAGCTGCGCAAACCAATACAAACGCGGCGTATAACCATGACCACAGTCGCGCAGAATCTGCGCCACCAAAAAACGGTTCAACCAACACCGGATAGCCAAGTAAGGCCAATAACGATGCAAAGTTTGATAAGGCAAATAAGCGGTATGGCACGCTGGCATTAAACCGTTGCCAGTACCAGGCTTGTAACAACGGCGTGGTGGTTGATAACAACAAATACGGCAAACCGATGGTCAGCGTGAGCAGCCCGAAGATGCGCAAGATCGGGTCTTCATCGCCTGCTGGTTTCCAAGACACATCCGCAATGATGGGTAACACCGCCAACGAAATCACCAAGAGCCCGATATGCACCCAGACTTGTTGACGGGGCTTAAGCCAACGCACAGATCCGTGGGCATAGGCATAACCAGCTAATAACGCGCTTTGAAAAAACAATAAACACGTTGTCCACACCGAGGCTGCGCCACCAAACCAAGGCAAGATTTGTTTCGCGATGAGTGGCTGTACAAGAAACAGCAAAAACGCAGAAAGAAAAATGGTGCAAGCGTAGGGCAGCATGAGATTCGTCCGGATAAAAATAGAGATGTGGGGGTATTGAGTGTGGCTTGTAAGCGTTAAACGTTAAAACGAAAATGCATGACATCGCCATCTTGCACGATGTATTCCTTGCCTTCGACGCGCATCTTGCCGGCTTCTTTGGCGCCTTGTTCACCCTGTCCAGCAAGATAATCTTTAAATGCAATTACTTCCGCACGGATAAAGCCGCGCTCAAAATCGGTGTGAATTGCCGCGGCAGCTTGTGGCGCAGTTGCACCCACACGCACCGTCCATGCACGTACTTCTTTAACGCCAGCAGTGAAATAAGTTTGCAAACCTAACAAGCCGTAACCGCTACGAATCACTCGATTGAGTCCGGGTTCTTGCATGCCAATATCTGCCAGAAACACATCCTTATCTTCATCGGCCAAGTCAGCAATCTGCGCTTCGAGTGCCGCACAAATGGCGACCACTGGTGCACCCTCTTTTGTTGCATACGCTTGCACCGCATCGAGCAAGGCATTATTGCTGAAGCCTTTTTCATCGACATTTGCAACATACATGGTGGGCTTCATGGTGAGCAAAAACAACGGCTTTAAAACTGCGAACTCTTCATCACTCCATGCCACCGAACGCACTGGCTGAGCCTGATCAAGAATGACGCGTGCTTTTTCTAACACGCCGTATACACGCGTAGCTTCTTTATCAGCACCAGACTTGGCGAGCTTAGCGATTTTGGCTTGTTGCTTTTCTACCGCCTGCAAGTCTGCCAATGCTAATTCGGTATGGATAGTTTCAATATCCGCGATGGGGTCTACCTTACCGGCCACATGCACAATGTTGTCATCGTTAAAACAACGCACCACATGCGCGATTGCATCAGTTTCGCGAATGTTGGCAAGAAACTGATTACCTAACCCTTCGCCCTTAGATGCCCCGGCCACCAATCCTGCGATATCGACAAACTCAACGGTGGCAGGCAACACGCGTTGCGGTTGCACGATCGCGGCCAGCTGCGCCAATCGTGGATCGGGCACTTCCACAATCCCGACGTTGGGTTCGATGGTGCAAAACGGATAATTCTCTGCCGCAATGCCCGCTTTAGTGAGCGCATTAAACAGCGTTGATTTTCCTACGTTGGGGAGTCCGACGATGCCGCATTGCGTTGCCATGATGAGTTCCTGATCTTTGCTGTGCTTAGGGTGTCGCTGTTTTATTTGGTGTGACTGCCTGGGTTGCGCTTGGGGTGTGTAATTGATGCATCGCGCCTTGCAGATCTCCGGTCATGATTTGCGGCATCACCGCTAATGCGCGATCGATTGCTGCATCAATGGCTTCGCGCTCTTCTGCACGCGGCGTTCCTAACACATACCCATGCACCAAATCACGCGAACCCGGATGACCAATCCCCAAACGCAGGCGCCAATATTCTTGCGTGCCAAGCTGTGCGCTGATGTCTTTTAATCCGTTGTGCCCCCCCGAACCACCGCCCAACTTGAGCTTGACAACGCCGGGGACGAAATCTAATTCATCATGCACAACCAACACGTGCTCTGGAATGATTTTAAAAAATCCCGCCAATGCACTGACCGCTTTACCGGAAAGATTCATATACGTCTCGGGCATCAGCAACCACACGCCAGCCGCGTCATCGCGCACGGCTAAGCCATGAAAACGCGACTCTTGCCGCAACGACAAGCCGCGTAATCGGGCCAATCGCTCAAGCAACCAAAAGCCCGCGTTATGCCGATCGGCATGATGCGCTCTGCCTGGGTTACCCAATCCAACGATTAAGCGAATGGTCATGACAAAACAGATTCACGCGCAAAAAACAACGGCAAGGACGCCAGCGCCCTTGCCGTTATGTTGCGACAGCTCAAATTTACTTCTTGTCTTTCTTGTCGCCGCCTTTGTCAGCCGCTTTGTCATCTTTAGCAGCATCGGCTTGTTTGCTGGCCGGTACATCGGCAGCAGCTGGCGCCGTTTTTAATTCTTCCTCAGCTTGTGCAGCAGGCAAGGACACGGTCGCAACCACGGGGTTGTCATTGCGATGGAGCACAGCCTCAACGCCTTTAGGCAAGGCAAGATCTTTCACGTGCACCGATTGACCAATGCTCGCTTTGGACATATCCACCTCAATAAACTCAGGTAGATCATCGGGCAAGCAAGAGACCTGCAGATCGTTCATCACGTGGCTCACGATCGCACCTTTGAACTTCACTGCTTCAGATAACTCGGCGTTCACAAAGTGCAGAGGTACGCGCATGTGAATTTTTTTGTCTTTCGAGACGCGCTGAAAGTCGACGTGCTGCACTTGCATCTTAAACGGGTGCATGTTCACTGCACGCAGTAGCACCGGCTGTTTGGTGCCCTCAAGATCAAGCGTCAGAATCGATGCGTGAAAGGATTCACGCGACAAGTTGTAGTACAGGTCTTTGTGGTCCAGTTCGATATTCACCGGATTGGTATCACCACCATAGATGATGCCAGGCACACGACCTGCGTTACGCAGACGGCGGCTCGCACCCGTTCCCTGCGCTGCGCGCTTTTTAGCGCTGATTTCGATTTTCATAGACTTCTCCTAGTAATGCTGCCCGATCCGCGACCAGACACAGACAGCTTTGCAAAAGGTGGGCACGCTATTCAATAAATAGCGAGCTCACCGACTCTTCGTTGTAGATACGCAAAATTGTTTCGGCCACCAAACCCGCCACCGACAACTGGCGAATACGCCCACACGCACGCGCAGCTTCGCTCAGCGGAATGGTGTCGGTCACCACCAACTCATCAATGTCAGAGCTGGCGATACGTTCGATTGCTGCACCCGAGAGCACCGGATGGGTGCAGTAGGCCACTACTTTTTTGGCGCCTTGCTCTTTCAATACTTGCGCGGCTTTACATAGCGTGCCGGCCGTATCGACCATGTCGTCCATGATCACGCAGGTACGCCCAGAGACTTCACCAATAATGTTCATCACCTCAGACACATTGGCCTTAGGCCGACGTTTGTCGATGATGGCCAAATCCGATTCCAGTCGCTTGGCCAACGCGCGGGCGCGTACCACACCACCCACATCAGGCGAGACCACCACCACGTCTTCGTAGCGCTGCTTCCATACATCACCCAACAACACGGGCGCGGCGTAAATGTTGTCGACGGGAATATCAAAAAAACCCTGAATCTGATCCGCATGCAGGTCCATCGTGAGCACACGCGACACTCCGACCGCAGCCAACATATTGGCCACCACTTTTGCACTAATCGCGACACGCGCCGAACGCGGTCGGCGGTCTTGTCTGGCATAACCAAAGTAAGGAATCGCTGCAGACACGCGCGCAGCCGATGAGCGCTTGAGCGCATCGACCATCACCAACAATTCCATCAGGCTGTCATTGGTCGGTGCACAGGTGGATTGCAAGACAAAGACGTCTTTACCACGGACGTTTTCAAGAATTTCAACCATCACCTCGCCATCGGAAAACTTTCCAACGGTGGCGCGGCCCAAACGAATATTTAAATGGCGCACCACATCCTGCGCCAAACGCGGATTCGCGTTGCCCGTAAAGACCATTAGATGGTCTAGTGCGCTCGAGGGTGCCAAATTGGCCATACGCGCTCACTTCTCCGATAAAAAACATAGCCGCCCTAAGGCGGCTCGCGGTGTGTGACTGGCTGGGGAGGAAGGATTCGAACCTTCGCATGCCG
>CAWUMP010000101.1:0-8216 GCA_963923385.1 uncultured bacterium
TGAGTAAAGATGCCAAAACGCGTCTACAAGAGTACCTGCAAAAGCTTAAGCTTCCTTTGCCGGTTTACCGCGTGCTAACGATTGAAGGTCAAGCACATCAACAACATTTTTGCGTGGAATGTGATGTGCCCGCGCTCAAGCGCACCACGCGTGGTGAAGGTCATTCACGTCGTGTGGCTGAACAACACGCTGCTGAAGCGATGTTGAGTGACATGAAATCATGAATGCATCAACCCACCGCTGTGGCACGGTCAGTTTAGTCGGGCGACCGAACACAGGTAAATCCAGCTTAGTCAATAAATTGGTGGGACAGATGGTGTCGATCGTCTCGCCCAAAGCGCAAACCACACGGCATTTAGTCAAAGGCATTCTGACGCAAGCAGACACACAATATATTTTTGTGGATTCTCCAGGCTATCAAACCCAGCACCGCAACATTCTGAATCGTGCGTTAAATCGTCGCGCGACAGAAGCAGCGCTCGACACAGATGTGGTGCTGTGGATGGTTGAAGCACCGCGATTATTGGACGCTGATCTTGCCTTACTTGCAAAAATTCCGGCTACGCAATGTGTGATTGCAGTTGTCAACAAAATGGATCTGCTCAAAGATCGCACGCGATTATTACCGCTACTGCAAGCGGTATCTGCATTACGAAATTTTCAGGCGATTGTTCCGGTGAGCGCTCGCACAGGTCGAAACACGGATGAGCTGCTTCGTGCCATTCGTGATCATTTACCCGAAGGACCAAGTGCATACGCAGATGATCAACTCACCGATCGTGATGAGCGATTTTTCGCCGCCGATTTGATTCGTGAAAAAATCTTTCGCTTGCTCGGTGAAGAGCTGCCTTATCGCTGTGAAGTAGTGATCGATCAATTTGTCGAAGAAGGTCAATTGCGTCGGATAGAAGCAACGATTTGGGTAGACCGTGACAATCAAAAAGCGATCGTTATCGGCGAGCGCGGCACCAGACTTAAATCAATTGGTAGCGCGGCACGCCGCGATATGGAAACCCTATTTGGAGGCAAGGTGTTTTTGTCACTGTGGGTTAAGGTAAAACGTGGTTGGACGGATGATGAACGTGCCTTGCGCACGTTGGGTTACGGTTGAATATTGGCCATGAACGCTCGGCGACGCGTGGATCATGAAGCAGCGTTTGTGCTGCATTCGTATCCCTATAAAGAAACCAGCTTAATCATCGAGGCGTTTTCGCATCGACACGGCCGCGTCGCCTTAATGGCGCGTGGCGCTCGGCGTCCCCGTTCGGCTTTACGCGGTGTACTACATGCGTTTCAACCACTGCGCTTGTCTTGGAGTGGCAGTGGAGAATTAAGTACGTTGGTTCAGGCCGAATGGCAGGGCGGGTTTCCCTTTTTGTCGGGCTTTGGACTGATGTGTGGCTTTTATTTGAATGAGCTGATCCTGCGTTTGGTACCGCGCGAGGATCCGCATGAGGGGCTATTTGATGCCTATCAGCGCTGCATTCAAGGCTTGGGCTTATCGAACCAAACTGCAGCCACCTTACGCGAATTTGAGCGCTCGCTGTTGTCCGAGCTTGGCTATGCCATGCAGTTACAGCAAGACGCGCAGAACGGCGAACCCATCGACCCGGCGGAGCAATATCGGTACGATCCCGATTTAGGCCCCGTGCGTGCCCGAGAAAGTGATGTTGGTGATCTCGTGGTGCGCGGACAAACCTTACTCGATCTTGGACAAAACGTTTTTAGCGATACGCGCTCGATGACTGAATCTCGCGACCTGATGCGCGCGCTCATTGCGACAAAGTTACATGGCCAACCGCTGCACACACGTCATGTATTAATGGAGTTACAAGACTTATGATTGAACTCGGCGTAAACGTTGATCATATCGCTACAGTCCGTCAAGCGCGACGCACTTGGGAACCCGATCCTGTTTGGGCCGCGGTCGAAGCACACTTGGGTGGCGCGGACGGAATTACTGTGCACTTACGCGAAGATCGTCGTCACATTCAAGATGAGGATGTGCGTCGCTTACGCGAGCTTACACACATCAAGCTTAATCTTGAAATGGCAGCCACGCCCGAGATGATTGAGATTGCGCGACGCATTCGCCCAGAAATGGCCATGCTTGTGCCAGAAGGCCGTCATGAAATTACTACTGAGGGTGGTCTCAACATTGTTGCGCAAGAAAGCATGCTGCGCGCAGTCGTTGCACAACTTGCCGATGCCGGTATTGTTGTTTCTGTGTTCATCGATGCAGATGAAGCGCAAATCGCTGCAGCTCATCGAATTGGAGCGCAGGTGTGTGAAGTGCATACCGGACCCTATGCAGCCGTATTTCATTCGCTTGGCCGTGATGCAGATAGCCCCGCAGTGGTTTCAGAATTACATAAGCTGCGCGTTGCAGGACAAGCGATTATCGCGCATGGCATGCGATTCAATGCTGGGCATGCCTTAAATTATTTCAATGTGCAGCCGATTGCGCGTTTGCAAGGCTTGCGTGAATTACACATTGGCCACGCCATTGTCAGTCGGGCGTTGTTTATTGGTATGCGTGAGGCCGTGCGTGAAATGAAACGATTGATTCGTGAAGCTGCATTCGCTTCGTCCATACATGCTTCGTCGGCCCAATGATCTACGGTGTCGGCACAGATCTGATTGAAATTTCGCGTATCGAAGCGGCACTTGCGCGCTTTGGTCTGCGCTTTGCGGAACGCATCTTGTGCCCTCCCGAATTACAGCGTTTTCGGTCGCATCGCTTACCGGCAGCTTATTTGGCCAAAAGGTTTGCAGCCAAAGAAGCATTCACCAAAGCGTTAGGCACGGGAATTCATTCGCCAGCAAATTGGCACGGTGTGTGGGTGATCAATCACCGCTCCGGAAAACCTGAACTTGCTTTCTCAGAACCGCTGCAAGCGTTGTTAAAAGAGCGCGGTGTCGGTCGTTCGCATTTATCCATTACCGATGAACGTGGCATGGCTGCGGCAACGGTACTCCTTGAAACACGCACATGAGCCCATCATCCTCCGCCGCCTCAATTCCGTATGGACCACTGGTCACCGACGTCGTAGGACTAACGCTCGAGGCCGATGATCGTCGTCGATTAATGCATCCACTGGTGGGGGGCGTGATCTTATTTACACGCAACTATCGTGACAATGATCAACTACGTGCACTGTGCGCTGAAATTCGCGGCTTAAGAACACCAGCATTACCCATTAGTGTCGATCACGAAGGCGGACGAGTGCAGC
Source organism: uncultured bacterium (assembly GCA_963923385.1). Lineage (GTDB taxonomy): Bacteria > Pseudomonadota > Gammaproteobacteria > Burkholderiales > SG8-39 > SZAS-79. The sequence continues at coordinate 3,234 of CAWUMP010000101.1, forward strand.
GTTTTCGTCAAGGATTTACTTCCATGCCTCCCATGCGCAAGCTAGGGCATCTGTGGGACCAAGATCATGTGCAAGCGATCCGCACCGCAGAAAGTGCTGGCATTGTAATCGGCGCTGAATTAACTGCACACGGTGTCGACTTTAGTTTTACGCCCGTTCTCGATTTAGATTACGGCTCAAGTGGTGTGATTGGCGATCGTGCGTTACATCATGATCCAAACGCTGTCGGCGCTTTAGGTGCTGCGTTAGTGCGCGGATTAGCCGTCGCTGGAGTGGCGGCAGTGGGCAAACATTTTCCTGGACATGGTCACGTCGTTGCTGATTCGCATATCGCGATACCAATCGATGAGCGTGGCATTGAAGAAATCATGCATTTCGATGTGGCGCCTTATGTTCCGGTCATCGCTGCTGGCTTGGCTGCGATCATGCCAGCGCATGTGATTTACCCACAAGCAGATGCGCAGCCAGCGGGTTTTTCTCATTACTGGTTACAGCGTGTGTTGCGTGAGCAACTGGGCTTTTCAGGCATTATTTTTAGTGACGATCTGGGGATGGAAGGCGCAAGTACCGCAGGGGATATCCGCGCGCGCGCGGTAGCGGCGTTGCAAGCTGGATGTGATTCGATCTTGTTATGTAATTCGCCAAAAGATACCGATCGTTTACTCGATGAGATGGCCGATTGGAATGCACCGTGCCCGCAATTAGCACAGATGTGTGCCAAACCATCGGCGCAGGTTGACTTGCAAGGTGATGTCTATCGCGCTGCACTGCAGGACATCGAGCGATTAATGTCATCGACTGCATGACTGCCGCCTTTGATGCGAAAGCATTCGTTGCAACCTTGCCTGGGTTACCTGGTGTGTATCGCATGCTTGGTGCGCAGGGTGAAGTACTGTATGTGGGTAAGGCACGCGATTTAAAAAAACGCGTCGCGAGTTACTTTACTAAAACGGCATCCAGTCCACGTATTGGGCTGATGGTGGCGCAAATCTGTGCAATTGAGACCACCGTAACGCGCTCTGAAGGTGAGGCGTTACTGCTGGAAAATAATTTAATCAAAAGTCTCACGCCGCGCTACAACATCTTATTTCGGGATGATAAATCTTATCCCTATTTAATGATCACAGGCCATGCCTACCCGCGTATTGGTTTTCATCGTGGCGCACAAGAAAAACCGCACCGGTATTTTGGCCCGTTTCCGCACTCATCTGCAGTGCGCGAAAGCATCCAACTCTTGCAGCGTGTTTTTCGCTTACGTACCTGCGAAGATAGTGTGTTTGAGCACCGTTCACGACCGTGTTTATTACATCAAATTGATCGCTGTACCGCGCCGTGCACACAAGCCATTCGCCAAGAGGACTATGCCAACGACGTGCGCAACGCAGAGCTATTTTTACTTGGTCGAGAAAATGATCTGATTGATCAACTCACCACGCAGATGAACACCGCTGCCGAAGAACAACGCTACGAGGACGCAGCACGCTATCGCGACCGGATTCGAGATCTTTCGCGAGTCCAAGCCCGTCAGTATGTTGAATCGGCGGTTGGGGTCGATGCGGATGTGGTTGCCTGTTACGCTGAAGCTGGCATGACCTGCGTGAACTTAGTGATGATCCGTGCCGGACGTCACGTAGGAGACCGTAGTTTTTTTCCGATGAATGCCACAGACGCACCGATTGAAGAGGTGCTCGCAGCGTTTCTTTCGCAGCATTATCTTGAGCAACCGATACCACCGTTAATCGTCGGCAATGCCGCGATGGATGGTGAGGTGTTGGAAGAAGCCTTAAGCGAGCAATCAGGCCGGCCAGTGCGTTGGGTGTTTGCGACTCAAGGTGAACGCCGGGTTTGGGTCGAGATGGCTGAAAAAAATGCGCAGCTTGCACTCGCCAATCGATTGCGTGAAAAGGACACCCAAGAAGCGCGAATCCACGCGTTGCGTGCGGCGCTTGATTTACCCGAGTCGGCGCAGCGTATCGAGTGCTTTGATATTAGCCACACCATGGGTGAAGCTACCGTGGCGTCGTGCGTTGTATACGATGCCCATGCCATGCAACCGTCACAGTATCGTCGATTTAACATTCGCGATATCACCCCAGGGGATGATTACGCCGCGATGCGCCAAGCGTTATCGCGGCGCTATGAACGAATAAACGCAGAGGCGGGTTTGTTGCCCGATGTAATCTTGATTGATGGTGGTAAAGGCCAAGTATCGCAAGCGCGCTCGGCATTGTCCGAGCTTGGCTTAAACGACATGGTGTTAATCGGCGTCGCTAAAGGTCCTGAGCGTAAACCGGGTTTGGAAACCTTGATCATCGAAACGACGGGGCAAGCGATTGATTTGCCTGCGCAACATCCTGGCTTGCATCTCATTCAACAAATTCGTGATGAAGCCCATCGATTTGCAATTACTGGGCATCGTGCGCGTCGAGCAAAAACGCGTACGCAATCGGAGTTGACGGAGATCCCAGGGATCGGCGATAAGCGTCGGCGTGCGTTGCTCACTCGATTTGGTGGTTTGCGCGGGTTACAGTCTGCAGCCGTGGATGATATTGCGGCGGTCGAAGGTATTGGGCGCGCAACTGCGGAAAAAATTCATCGACATTTGCATGCAGACGCTGGCGTCTCGCCACGAAAGAGGTAAAGTACATCCATGCCATTAAATTTACCTAACCTGCTGACGTGGTTGCGCATCCTGATGATTCCACTTGTCGTTGGGGTGTTTTATTTTCCTGAGCATCTCATTGCTTGGCATGCCAAAAATTTGATTGCTGCTTGGGTATTTGTCGCTGCAGCGCTCACAGATCTGTTGGATGGCTATCTTGCACGCGCCCTCAACCAAACCTCTGCTTTTGGCGCATTTCTTGATCCGTTGCAGACAAACTGATGGTCACCGGTGCATTGGTTGTTTTGCTGCAACTCGACCGCGTCGATCCGTTGGTCGCATTTATCATTATCGGCCGTGAAATTGCCATCTCTGCGTTACGTGAATGGATGGCGCAATTGGGGCAGGGCGGTAGTGTTGCAGTGGCATTTGTTGGCAAACTAAAAACCGCCATGCAAATGATTGCGATCCCGCTGTTGCTCTACGGCAGTCAACTTTATTTTGGGTTAGACGCGCAGTGGCTCGGTACGGCGCTGATTAGTGTGGCCGCTGTCTTAACCGTGATATCGATGCTGTACTATTTACGCATGGCGCTTCCCCACCTATTGGTCGCCGACAAGGATGTTTGACTCCGCCGCTCACGGCACGTAAAATACGCGCTTGAGTTGTGCGGGAATAGCTCAGTTGGTAGAGCGCAACCTTGCCAAGGTTGAGGTCGCGAGTTCGAGCCTCGTTTCCCGCTCCAAATTTTTGTAGGGAGGACCCGCCAGAGTCCTCCCTTTTTAATCTCCGCCATTGGCGGTTTTCCCCGGCGGGGTGGCAGAGTGGTTATGCAGCGGCCTGCAAAGCCGTGGACGCCGGTTCGATTCCGACCCCCGCCTCCAGTACTGTTTGAGATGTGTGTACTGGAACTGAGTTGCGCAGGGGAGACAACCCGATTTGCCCGGGTGGTGAAACTGGTAGACACAGGGGACTTAAAATCCCCAGGCTGAAAAGCCGTGCCGGTTCGAGTCCGGCCCTGGGCACCAACAAAGAGTCAGTCGTTGTTCTTCTGAAGAAATCGAACGCATGATCACTGTGTCTCCATGAGTTCGCAATTTCCGCTGTGTATCCCACTAGGAGATGCAGCGATCCTATTCCAGTTCTCGCGCAGCATTGATCTGGCAGTCAACGCGCAGATTCAGCAAGTGGCATTTGCATTGAGGCAACGTCAACCCACTTGGGTGCGCGATATCGTTCCGGCATTGACCGGACTCGCAATCCATTACGACTTGTCGATGGTGCCGCAAGACATCGAGCCCGCGACTGCATTGTCTACATTGATGACCGAATGCTTAGCACGTCGATTACCGAATCTCGACAAACTTGCTCGAACCATTACCGTACCCGTGTGTTACGACCCTTCGTTTGGATTGGATTTGGAGGCCGTTGCAGAACAATGCAAGCTATCGATCGCTGAGGTTATTACACGTCATTGCGCTTCTGCGCATCGGGTTTTAATGGTCGGATTTTCTCCTGGCCATCCGTATATCGGTGGATTAGACGCGCGTTTATCGGTCCCACGGTTAACAACGCCCAGACCCATTGTGCAAGCAGGTTCAGTGGCGATTGCTAACACGCAATCGGTGGTTTATCCATGGACGATTTCTGGTGGTTGGAGTATTTTGGGTCGATCTCCGATGCGTTTTTTTAATCCAGACAACAATCCACCGACTGTGTTTTCGCCGGGAGATCGAGTGCAATTTGTTGCGATCTCACGCGCTGAATACGAACAATCATTGCAGACGTCACACGTATGACCGCGCTGGTTTTGCGTAGTGGGTTGTTGACGTCGATACAAGATTTAGGACGCCACGGATTACAACATCTGGGTATCGTGCCATGCGGTGCGATGGATACGGTATCGCATCGAATCGCCAATGCCTTGGTTGGTAACACTGCGGATTGCGCTACCTTGGAATGCACAGTCCTTGGACCAGATTTGCTCTTTGAACAAGCGGTACTCATCGCATGTTACGGCGCGCAGTTTGATGCACGTTGCGAATCGAAACCACTACCCATGAATCGGCCTGTTTGGTTGCCAGCGGGTAGCAAACTTAAACTCGGCGCTGCCGTGCGTGGTGCTCGAACGTATCTGGCTGTGGCGGGTGGGTTTCAAACGCCGCTGGTGATGTCGAGTCGCAGTACGTATATGCCCGCTGGATTTGGTGGATTTGAGGGTCGGGCGCTGCGTAAGAATGATCGCGTTTCGTTGCATGCCGCTGTATCCGAACTTTCTCAAGCACGTTTTTCACGTTTATCGCGTCGGGGCGACAAACCGAGCGGTACGTTGCGTAGCGTGGCTTGGTCTGCGCCGAGCCTAACGTTGTCTGGTTCACAAC
>CAWUMP010000102.1:0-8200 GCA_963923385.1 uncultured bacterium
AGCCCGCGGCCAAGCCCACACCATTGGGTAAGTTCAACCCCATCATCGACACCGTTCGACCTGCAAGGGTGGTGCCGCGCAAAAGGCCAAGTTGTTGTGCCAGATCTGCAGCACGTAAGCTCACCGTATGCGCTGTCTCTGGGTCGAGGCAAAAAAGAAGTGGTCTGGCGAGTGAATACAACATGTGGTGTTTAGGGCGCTGGGTCGGCGTTTTCAAGCGGTTGCCAACGCCCGTTAATTAACCCTTCCATCGGTGTGAAGCGCGCTTTGTAGGCCATTTTGGGTGACGCTTGAATCCAGTAACCAAGATACAGATAAGGTAAGCCCAGTTCGCGACAAGCTTGGATTTGCCACAAGATGTTATACGTGCCAAAGCTCGCGCCACGTAAATCAGGCTCGAAGAAGGTGTACACCGAAGACAATCCATCGGGTAGAAAATCAACAATCGACACCATCATCAAGCGACCTTGATCACGAAACTCAATCAACCGTGTGTCGACGCGGCTTTGTAATAAAAAATGCGCGTATTGATCGCGACTGTCGTTATCCATTCCACCACCGGAGTGGCGTTGCGATTGATAGCGCAGATAAAGAGCGTAGTGCTCTAGCCTAAATTTGAGCGGTTGCGTATCGATCTGTAGATGTTGATGTTGTTTGAGCGCACGCTTTTGCGAGCGTGAGGGCCGATACCCATCGACCGCAATACGTACGGGCACGCAAGCTTTGCAGTGGTCGCAATTGGGTCGGTAAGTAAAGATACCGCTACGACGAAAGCCCGCGCGAACCAAACTGCCATATAACTCGGTATGAATCAGATGCGAGGGTGTTGCAACTTGCGAGCGTGCAACGCGTTCATCCAAGTAACTGCAGGGGTAAGGTGCAGTGACATAAAACTGTAGCGCAGCGTGGGGCAGGTCGTTTAGTCGGGACATGCAGCCTTCTCGTGCGTGGTGTTGCAAGGCGTTTGGGCGTCGGTTGCTTGCGCAGACCAATGCCCGAGCGGTTCTACGCAGTTTACCAAGCTGGCGATGGCACGCAAGAATGTCTGACGAGGTATTTCACACGCGCCAAGTGAGGCCAAATGCGCGGTGTGCACTTGGCAGTCAATCAATGGAAAGTGGCGCGCACGTAATTCATTCACTAAAGCCGCAAGCGCAACCTTTGAAGCATCGGTGGCGCGGCTGAACATGGATTCGCCAAAAAACATTCGCCCAATCGCGACACCGTATAAGCCGCCGACCAATTCATCGCCGCGCCAGGTTTCAAAGGAGTGCGCGTATCCCAACCGATGTAACTGGCCATACGCAGCACGCATATCAGGGCTGAGCCAAGTGCCAGGTTGTGTGGGACGGGGCGCAGCGCATGCGGCAAGTACCTCATCAAAGGCGCGATCAATGTGCACTGTGTAGCCGCGATGGCGTTGCGATTTTTGCAGGGATCGCGACGCTTGAAAGGTATGCACTTCTAACACCATGCGTGGGTCAGGACTCCACCAAAGGATCGGCTCGCCCGGGCTATACCAAGGAAAAATACCGCTGCGATAGGCGGCAAGCAACCGTGGCACGCTGAGATCACCACCCGCAGCCAGTAGGCCATTGGGATGACGTAGGGCTTGAGTGGCAGGGGGGAACGCGCTTTGTGTGGTGAGCCAAGGAATCATGGAAGCGGTGACTGTTTCTCAGTGTCGGTCAATGTGGGCGACTTGACTGTCTATACTCGGATTGTCATGAATACTTGCGCCAAAAAACGGCAGAGAGCGGATCGATGAAACAGGTTGATATTACCTTTATCAATGGACCGGATATTGCGGCGTTAGCGTTAACTGATGATGAAATTCTGCAGGCGGTCGAGGCGTGCCTGAAAGCCCAAGGCAACGGACAAGTGGTGATCGAGCCGCGCGTGCATTTGGTGCCGGAGTCCTCTGCGAAGGGGCACTTTAATGTGTTACGCGGCGTGGTCAAGCCACTCAATCTGGCGGGCGTTAAGGTGGTAGGCGATTTCGTGGATAACTACAAAGAGGATCTGCCCTCCGAATTATGTACGCTCAATTTAATGGATCCACGCACCGGCGCGCCGGTGGCGATTCTCGATGCCAGTGCGATTACCGATATACGTACCGGTGCAGTGACGGCATTGGGTGGAAAGTATTTAGCGAAACGCACGAGCAAAATTCTTGGCCATATCGGCGCACGTGGCACGGCCTATTGGAATGTGCGTCTGTTGGATCGCCTGTTTAATTTTGATGAGATCCGCGTGCATTCGCGGCGTGCCGAAAGTCAGAACGCATTTGCGCAGCGACTCTCGCAAGATTTAGGCAAGCCTGTGCATGCCGTGAACAGCTGGCAAGCCTGCGTTGAAGGTGCCGATATCGTCGTCGAAGCCTCGCGTTTGCCGCAACCGGAACCGCTCCTTAAAACCGCGTGGATCAAGCCGGGAGCGTTGGTGATGCCCTATGGCACGATGAGTGCACTCGAACTTTCGCTGACCGACATCATGCACAAAATGGTGGTGGATGATTGGGGGCAGTGTCGAAAGGGCTTACCCTTTGGTGCATTACGCGCGCATGTCGATAGCGATCGATTGCACGAAGGGAACTTGCATGCCGAGCTGGGCCAAATTGTGGCTGGCCATAAACCCGCACGTGAATCAGATGACGAGACCATTTTATTTTGGCATCGCGGTTTGAGTATCACTGACATTGCTTTGGGGCATGCGATTTTAGAAAAAGCGAAACGCATGGGCTTGGGTCAGCGTTTGCGCTTTCATTAACAAAGGAATATTTATGTCTCGTCACACAATCAATGTGCGCTTACTAAATCGTGATCAAGTGGAGGCGCTGAGTCCTGATGCCGATCAATTGGTCGAGGTGGTGTCCGGTGGATTGGCCGCACATGGTCGGCGTGATGTGGTGATGCCCCCCAAGGGTCATTTGCATTTAGATCACTTAATGAATGGCCACTTTAATATTTTGTCGGCTTGGGTGGGGCCTGCCAAACGTGCGGGCATCAAAGTGATTGGCGATTACGTAGATAACTGGAAGCACGGGCTGCCCTCCGAGGTGGGCATGCTGACGCTATACGATCCTGCGATTGGTGTGCCGTTGTGCATCATGGATGCCACCAGTTTGACTTGGCAGCGCACTGGGGCTGTGACGTGTGCTGGCGCGATGCATCTTGCGCAACCGCAATCGACCGTATTGGCGCACATTGGTGCACGTGGTACAGCGTTTGCCAACATTCGACTGCTTGCACGGCAATTTAAACTCACTGAAGTGCGCATCAACAGCGCGCGTACTGAGACGCGTGAACGATTGGCTGCGCGAGTGCAACGTGAATTGGGCCTAACAGCACGCTGCTTTGATCGTGCTGCGGATGCGTGTGAAGGTGCGGACATCATTGTCGAGGCAACGCGGCTTGAGCGACCGGAAGTGTTGATTCCGCGTGCATGCATCAAACCTGGCGCACTGGTCATTACCTATGGCTGGATGATGGCCCTAGATCCACAGATTGTGGTGGACGCGAGCAAAGTCGTGGTCGACGACTGGGCGCAGTGTCAGGTGGGTGGTGCGTTACATCCGATGATTGCCGATGGACGATTGCATGCCGGCAACGTGCACGGTGAAGTGGGCCAAGTGATTGCTGGACTAAAACCAGGGCGCGTTCAGGGCGATGACATCATTGTGTTTTGGCATCGCGGCTTTGCGGTGAGCGACGTCGTTCTCGGAAATTTTATTTACGAACGCGCTGTCACCGAAAACGTCGGCATGATCTTTCCTTTGCTCAGTGCCGGCGAAGAATAACCACCACGCATTCAAAAATTATGCGTGGCCGCCCGGGCCCACGTCTTCACCCCAGCGCTTGACCAGTCCGGTATCGACACCAAATAAATCAAGCGCACGCCCGACCGAATGATTGATCACATCGTCTAAGCTTTGCGGTCGCGTGTAAAACGCGGGTACCGGAGGCATCACAATCGCGCCCATTTCTGTCACCGCAGTCATGCTACGTAAGTGACCTAAATGGAGCGGTGTTTCACGCACCATTAATACCAGGCGACGTCGTTCTTTGAGCACCACATCGGCGGCGCGCGATAGCAAACTACCGGTCACTCCACTGGCGATCTCCGACAAGCTGCGAATCGAACACGGTGCCACGAGCATGCCGAGCGTTTTAAACGACCCACTTGAAATGGCCGCACCGATGTCTTCGTTGCGATACACCACATCGGCCATCGCTTCGATGTCACGTACCTTTAAATCGGTTTCGTAGGCGAGTGTGACTTGCGCAGAGCGACTCATCACAAGGTGCGTTTCAATGCCAATTTCGCGCAAGGCATGTAATGCGCGTAGCGCATAAATGGTGCCCGAAGCGCCACTGATGCCCACGATGAGTCTTGGCCGATTGGTTGCGCTGTTGGCACCCATTAGAGTACCTCGCGCAGTAACGCTTTGGCACGCGCAATGGCATCGGCGGGAAGCGTATGGCGTTGTGAAAAATCGGGCCGTGGTTTAGTGGCATCGATGATCATCTTGGCGGTGCGTCCGTTGTAGTTGGATGGGTCGAGGATCGCGCCAAAGGCATTCCGAATAATATCGATGTCCTCATCGGCTTGCATGCGTGTGGCCATCGCCCAAAACACGTCTTGATCATCAAACACATCGACATCGTCATCCACCACAATCACAAGCTTAAGACTGATGTCTTCTGCAAATGCAATCATCGCTGCATTTTTTTGTTGGCCCACCACGGGATTGCGCATGGCGATCACCGCATGGAAACGGCAGGTACCTGATTTGGGGTACGACACCTTGGTGACATTTGAAAAACTCGAGCGTAACGCACGCAGCAAACGTGCTTCTTGCGGGACCGCAAGCATGCTGCAATGTTCGTCGGACATACCGCCGACCACGTCTTGATAAATCGCCCCTTTGCGATGAGTGATCGCGCTGATTTCGATGACTTGTTCGGTCGAGCGCTCGGAGTGATAGCCAGTGAACTCTGCGAACGGGCCTTCGGGTTCACGCACCCCCGGAAGGATGTGTCCTTCAAGCACGATTTCTGATTGTGCGGGTACTTCGAGCGGCACGCTCACGCATTTGGAAATATCGAGCGCACGACCAGCAAGACCGCCCGCCACAGCGTACTCATCAATCGCCATCGAGCCCTTCCACAAACCCGCAAAGGTCATGAGAGGATGCCCACCAATCACGATGGCAATCGGAATTTCTTTTTTTAATTCTTCTGCACGACGCACGTAATCCCATAAATGGCGACGGCTATGTAAGCTGGTACCTAAACGCGTGCGTCCCTTGACCATCATGCGATGGTGGCTAGCGTTTCGAACACCGGTTTCAGGATCTTTGGCGATGATGATGCCGTTGGTGATATATCGGCCACCATCGCGTTCAAAATGTTTTTTGATCGGGATGCGCGCGAGGTCAACATCCGCTCCGCGATACACCACCTCTTGCACCGGGCCTTTGTCGTGCAACACCGGCTCGAGCATGCGATCGCCGCGCTCGGCCCACGCTTCAATGAGTCGTTCTTCTTCGACTCCCAGGGCCATCGCATAGCGACCGCGCGTAGCGAAAACGTTGGTGACCACCGGAAATTCAGATCCGTCGACGTCATCAAACCACAATACCGGCGCTTGCCAAGCACGTCCGCGTTCGAGCTCGAGAGCGATCGCTGTTGCGTCGTAATCTAAACCGATGCGTTGTTTAAAACGCAAGATGTCCTTCGGTTGTTTTTGTTCGACTTGCGCTAAAAAACTGCGCAGCGTGAATTCGTTGGGTTGCGATGACATGATCAGTCCGTGATTGTTGTGTTGAATATAAGGCGATGACAAAAAGGTAGGAGGGGGGCGATGTTGCTGGTTATACGTTGTCTGCGGTTAACGACGATAGTCCAGATCTTCGGTGTGAAAACCAAACGTCCCTTGGGCCCGATCGGCAAACCAGTGTTTGAGCGTGATGGCGACGGTTCGGAAAGCTAAGTCTGTCCACGGAATTTGTGACTCTTCAAACAAAGCCACATCGAGGCTTTCTTCGCCGGGGTCAAACTGTGGCGCAATTAAACGCGCGCGATAAAACACATGTACCTGATCCACGTAGGGCACGCTGAGCATGCTAAAGGGGGCAATCAACTCAACTTTGGCTCCCGCTTCTTCGAGCGTTTCACGGGCTGCACCTTCACCGACAGATTCGCCGTTTTCCATAAATCCGGCGGGTAAGGTCCAGTAACCGTAGCGCGGTTCAATCGCGCGCCGACACAACAGCACGCGTTGTTCCCATTCGGCAATACAACCAACCACCAATTTGGGATTTTGGTAATGAATATCACCGCAGCCATCGCATACGAAACGCAACACGCTGTCCCCAGGGGGGACGCGTTGCGTAAGTGGCGCAGCGCAATGGGCGCAGAAGTTAAGCGTTGGGGCGGGCATGGTGGATAGTGCTGATGATACTGCGAACTTTGGCGTTGTCGCGCTCAGCGCGCGAGGTTCTGCGCGTTGGTTTGCATTTGTGCAGGCTTGGTGACGAATCTGCGGCATCCTCGTTTCGAAGTCTGAGCTATTCCATCGCGGCGTTTTGCTGCACACTGAGTGATTGTCCCTGTTCAAAAGATGCCCTTTATATGCAAGCGCATGTTGCCCAATCACTTGAGCCCTTACTCACCGAGCTGATTGCTGGGTATCACGTGTTGGATCATGACGGGCAGGCCTCCGGCGTAGCGGGGCACTTGTCTGCGCGTTTGCCGGGAGCGCAAACGTTTTGGAGTCACCGTTTTGGCTTGACCTTTGGTGAAGTGGGTGCGGCGCAGTTGCTGGAATCGGATTTTGAACTGAACGTGTTGCGCGGTACGCCACCGATTAACCCAACCATGCATATTCATACGCGCATTTATTTAGCGCGACCCGATGTAAATGCCATTGTGCACACGCACGGTAAAAATATTTTGGCGCTGTCTGCGATTGGTGCAGAACTTGAAATGTGCACACAACCGGCGGCGTTATTTCATCAAGACATTGCCTATTTGGATGAATACGAAGGCGCGGCATTAGGAAAAAGTGAGGGCGATGCGATTGCGCACGCCTTAGGTAAAAAAACCGCTGTGGTGTTACGTCATCATGGTCAATTGGTGGTCGGTGCGAGTGTCGGGGATGCCGTCTTTCGTGCCGTGCGGCTTGAGTCGGTGGCGGGGTTGCAGTTGGCCGCGATGGCGGCGGGTCGTTTACAAACGATGCCGTTGGCCGGTACTGAGCAAGTGCAACGTTTTCAAACAGCCGGGGTGGCGCACATGCAGTGGTTAGCACTGCGTCGCGAAATTTTTCGCTTACGTCCTAACCTACTGGATGGTTTGCATGCGCTGGTCCCCCCGCCGGGAATCGAACCTGGATCTAGCGCTTAGGAGGCGCTCGTTCTATCCATTGAACTACAGGGAGCAGAGACATTGCGAACAACGCGCACTGGATCGGACCGCGCTTGCAGCATGAATGACTATACATGCGCTTTAGCGGTGGTGTTAAAACGCGGTTTACTCTCCTGTTTAACACGCACTTCACAACAATCTGCGCGCTTATTTTATCTGAGCTTGACGTGATCTGGCGTGCTTTCACAAGACCTGTCAGTACTTGGCTTGCACTGTGGTGCGTTTGTTTACTGTTTGTGCAACCGCGCGCCTACGGTTCAGAAGACGGCACTGTCCCGTTTGTGATCACCCCGCCTGAGGTGGTGGAACGCATGCTTGGGATTGCGCGTGTGGGTCCTGGGGATGTGTTAATTGATTTGGGTGCGGGTGATGGACGCATTGTGATTGGTGCGGCACAACGCGGTGCGCAAGCCTTGGGCATTGAAATTGATCCCACATTAGTGCAGCGCGCGCAACTTGCTGCCAGTGAAGCTGGTGTGAGCGCCCAGGCACGATTTGCAAATCAAGATTTATTTGTTACTGATCTCACGCCAGCCAGTGTGATCACCCTATACCTGTTACCCGAAGTGAACTTGCAATTGCGCCCTAAATTATTGGCGCTGAAGCCAGGCACGCGCATTGTGTCGCATGATTGGGACCTGGGTGACTGGTTGGCCGACGAAACCATCCGCTTACATACACCCGAAAAACCGGTTGGTTTGGGTGGCATGTCGCAGGTATTTCTTTGGTATGTGCCCGCACCGGTTGCGGGGCAATGGCAGATGTCGCTC
>CAWUMP010000103.1:0-8167 GCA_963923385.1 uncultured bacterium
CCCGCACGAAATGCCGGCGTGTCTTCGATGGGCGAAACCACTTTTACAAAACCATCTTCCATGCCCACTTCAATGCCCAAACCACCAAACTGACCTTGCGTGCCGACTTGCAGCTCTTTAAATGCTTCGGCATCGAGATACGCGGAATGCGGATCTAGCCCGGTGATCATGCCGTTAATGGCTTCGCTGATGAGTTTTTTGTCTTCGACTGGATCAACGTAGTTTGATTTGATCGCGCCGAACACGTCGCTAAACGCACGCAACTCTTCAATGGGTAACGGCCCACGCGTTTCGCGTTGTGCGGACGCTTGAAAGTGCAAGCTCAGCAGCACGCCCACGAGTGCGCCACCGAGGACGAGTCCGATACTCTTAATTCTCCTGCTCATGTGCTCTAGCTCCTGAAGATGCGCGGCGTGCGCGCCGCAAGACACGGCTTGCGGTCACTGAGTATAAGCCTGATCGGCAGGGTTTCTATACACACGTGACAGATGGACCGATGCAAAGAGTGCAAAGTTCCCGCGCACGAACCAAAGGTGTTTGGCACGCCGCAGGCGCACGTTAATGTCCGGCGGCTTTGCCTTGGCTGGACACGGCGGCGATGCGGCGTGCGATTTCCTCGGCATCCCCTAAGTAGCGATGATGTAGGGGGCGCAGCTGCGCATCTAAGGTGTAAACCAGCGGCGCTGCAGTGGGGATGTTTAATCCAACAATATCCGTGTCTGACACGGCATCGAGGTATTTGATCAGCGCACGTAGTGAATTGCCATGCGCTGCGACGATCACGCGTTTGCCACTGGTGATGGCGGGCGCGATTTGTGACTGCCAAAACGGCAACACCCGCGCCACGGTGTCTTTCAAGCATTCGGTGTTGGGTAGCTCGGCCGCCGATAACCCAGCGTAACGTGGGTCGCCTTCGGGCCGACGCGGATCGTCGCGCTCGAGCGGCGGTGGCGGCGTGTCATAACTACGCCGCCAGACTAGTACTTGTTGCTCGCCAAATTGCGCAGCTGTTTCGGCTTTGTTGAGCCCTTGCAGCGCGCCGTAATGCCGTTCATTCAATCGCCAACTGTGGGTCACCGGAATCCACATCCGATCGAGCGCTTCGAGGGACAACCACAAGGTTTTGATCGCACGACGTAACACGGAGGTGTAGGCCACATCAAAATCAAAGCCCTCGGCCTTGAGTAACGCACCCGCAGCGCGGGCCTCTTCAACGCCACGCGTTGAAAGGTCGACGTCAGTCCATCCAGTAAAGCGGTTTTCACGGTTCCAGTCAGATTCACCGTGGCGCAACAGAACAAGGGTATACATACGTGATCAACACCCAATGGTAGAAGAAGCAGCAAAACAAGCCGCCGTAGCGGCAGACACAGGGCAAGCAAAATAAACCGCGAGAAGTGTCGGATTTTTCGAAAGCCAACGGCAGCTATTCTATAATGACTCTCCTTTCCCTCAGTTGAAGAGCCCCGTGGAATTTCTCCAAAAAAACTTTATGTTGGTTGCTGTGGCATTGGCCTCGGGCCTGATGTTGATTTGGCCCTATCTACGCCGAGGCGCCGGCGGTCCTTGGATGAATACGCTACAAGCCACGCAAAGTATCAATCGGGAAGATGCACTTGTGCTCGATGTGCGTGATGCAGCGGAATACGCGCAAAGCCATTTATTGGGCGCTCGCAATATCCCTGTAATGCATTTGGACAGTCGTGTCAGCGAACTGGATGCGTACCGTGACAAACCGATCATCGTGGTGTGCGGCGAAGGCGCCAAATCCAGTATTCAAGCGAGCAAATTGTTACGCAGCAAAGGGTTCAGTCACGTGCAAAGCCTCACAGGCGGCATCGCCG
The DNA here is from genome assembly GCA_963923385.1 of uncultured bacterium. Classification (GTDB taxonomy): domain Bacteria; phylum Pseudomonadota; class Gammaproteobacteria; order Burkholderiales; family SG8-39; genus SZAS-79. The sequence goes on from CAWUMP010000103.1 coordinate 1,845, forward strand.
CGTGGAAGCAAGCGGGTTTACCGGTGACCAAATGAGCATGCCCTCCATTCAAATGTATTGCACCGCGACCTGTCCTTACTGCGTTGCTGCCGAAGCGTTGTTGATTAAAAAAGGGGCGGGCGCTGCACTCGAAAAAATTCGCGTCGATTTGCAACCCGAACGTCGTGCCGAGATGCAGCAACGCTCGGGCCGTCACACTGTTCCGCAGATTTGGATTGGTGAAACGCACATTGGTGGTTGCGATGATTTGCACGCCCTTGAGAGCGCGGGTCGGTTGAGCGCGCTGCTCAACGGATAACGCCAGCACACACAGAATTTATTTCAACGTCACATTTCAACTCAAGCGAGAACGCGATGAGCGACGCAGCGCAAGCAAGTTTCAGCATCGAAAAAATTTACCTGAAGGATGCTTCCCTTGAAAGTCCGCTGGCGCCGAATGTGTTTTTGCAGGCAGAGGCGCCGCAGCTAGAAATTCAAGTTGGTCAACAAGCGCAACAATTTGCTGACACCTTATACGAAGTCACGATCACCGTGACCGCGACTGCACGCGTAGGTGAAAAAACGCAGTTTTTAGTTGAGGTGGCGCAAGCCGGTATTTTTGCGATTCAGGGCGTGCCCGAAGCCGAGCTCGACGCGTTGTTGGGTATTGGTTGCCCAACAGTGCTGTATCCCTATGCGCGCGAAGCAATTTCTGATCTAGTGACTCGCGCAGGCTTTCCACCGGTCGTCTTAGCGCCGATGTCATTTGAAGCCTTGTACTTGCAACGTCAGCAGCAAGCACAAGCGGCTGCGGTGGGCGCGGGTCGTGATGACACCGCCGGACGAATCGAGTTGGCCAGCTAATGTCGATGCGTGGCGCCCTCGTTGTGTGCAGCCTACTCTGTATGACGGGCTGGGCGCAGGCAGCAGATTTTCGTTCCGTTGGTCCAGCGCCGGTGGTGATGTATGACGCACCGTCGCGATCTGCAAAACGTTTGTATGTTGCTTCACCGCTGTATCCACTCGAGGTGATCGTCAACCTCGAGGCGTGGGTCAAGGTGCGTGATCACACCGGCGCGTTATCTTGGATTGAAAAAAAACAACTCAGCGAGCGACGCACAGTGTTGGTCACGAGCCCAACGATTGATGTGTTGGCACGTCCTGAAGAGGGCGCACCGAGCGTGTTGCAAATTGGTCAAGACGTGGCGCTTGAGTTGGTGGAAGTGAGTACTGCCGGATGGTTGCGCGTACGTCACGAAAGTGGCGCCACAGGTTTTGTGCGCGCCAACGCGGTCTGGGGTCGTTGAAGCACAGCGTATGAAGATTGCCGTCCTCGGCGCAGGCGCCTGGGGCACCGCCTTGGCGGTGAATCTAGCGGCGCGGCACACCGTTTGTTTATGGGTGCGTGATGCACAGCAAGCGCAAGAAATGCAACGCACACGTTGCAACGCGCGTTATCTGGCAGACACCCAGTTGCCCGAGTCGATCGTCATCACGCCAGATTTTTCTGTTGCGATTCAAGCAGTCGATCTGTGCATCATTGCAACACCGATGGCGGGCTTGCGTCAGACCAGCCTCGCTCTATCCAAGAGTGCTGCGCGTGATTGTCCTGTGCTGTGGTTATGTAAGGGCGTTGAAGTCGGTACCAACCGCTTACCGCATCAAGTGGTGGCCGAGGTGTACGCCGATACACCCCCTGCCTGTGGCGCGTTATCTGGACCTTCGTTTGCGCAAGAAGTCGCGCAAGGATTGCCTTGTGCGTTGACCTTGGCGTCGCATCACACCACCTTTGCGCGGGATACGGCGGCGGGATTACACGGCGGACGTTTGCGGGTGTACTGGTCTGAGGACCTCACCGGCGTCGAGATTGGTGGCGCAACAAAAAACGTCTTAGCCATTGCGGTCGGCATTGGCGATGGTCTTGGTTTAGGACAAAACGCACGTGCTGCGTTGATTACCCGAGGCTTGGTTGAGATTCAGCGCTTAGGTGTTGCCATGGGGGCATCACCAGAAACCTTGATGGGCTTAACAGGGGCTGGAGACTTAATCCTCACCGCCACCGGACAGTTATCACGCAATCGTCGCGTTGGATTGGCCTTGGCCACAGGCCAACCCTTAGCGCAAGTGTTAGCCACGCTGGGTCATGTGGCTGAAGGTGTGGCCTGTGCTGCGGCAGTACAAGCTTTGGCGCAGCAATATCAAGTCGAGATGCCGATTTGTCAGTCAGTAAACGCAGTGTTAACTGGGCAACGCACGCCGGCTGCCGCGTTGGATTTATTGTTGGCGCGTGATCCACGCGCCGAGCATTAAGTTATTCGCTACCGATAAATTGATGCTGGCGCCAAGCTTCAAACACCATCACGGCAACCGCATTCGATAAATTTAAGCTGCGATTACCGGGCCGCATCGGCAAACGAATGCGTGCGTCAGAGGAAAACGTTTGCATCACTTCGGCGGGTAGTCCACGCGTTTCTTGACCAAACACAAACGCATCCCCGGCACGAAATTCCACGTCGGTATGACGCTGTGTGCCTGAGGTCGTGCAAGCAAACAAGCGTGCATCGACTAATGCCGCACGCAAGGCAATCCAATTTGCGTGAACATGAAGACGCGTGTACTCGTGGTAATCCAAACCGGCACGTTTGAGTTGTTTGTCATCGAGCGAATACCCCAGCGGTTCAACTAAATGTAATTCAGCACCGGTGTTGGCGGCTAGTCGAATGACGTTGCCCGTATTGGGTGGAATTTCTGGATGAACAAGAACAATATGGAACATGCGCGTTGCAATCGATAGACAGAGGATGCACTCAAAGCACCGATGGTAATCGAAGTGGCGTGCTTGGCGTCTGCATCGATGCAGATTCACTGGGCGGTTGCTTGGCCGGTGAGACGCAACCCGCGGCTAATCGACGTCGGTGCGTGCCACCACCCAATTCACCACGCTTTGTGCACCGACACGTTTTAATTCGGTGGCCACAGCATGCAGTGTTGCGCCACTGGTCATGACATCATCGACGAGCCCGATACGCAACCCAATCAGTGGCCGTCGACATAAAAACGCACCACGCAAATTTTGTTGGCGCTGCGTTAAACGCAACCCGCGTTGCGATGGTGTATCGCGTACACGTTGAACTAAATGCGGATCGAGAATCAATGCGTGCGTTTGTGCCACAACGCGTGCGATTTCTAGGGCTTGATTACAACCACGTTGTCGTAAACGCGCTGAGGCGAGTGGGACGGGTACCACCACATCCACAGGTAAGCTAGGGCCAACCACCTCGGCGAGACGCGCACCGAGCCAAGCACCGAGCGCGAGCTGGCCTTGAAATTTCAGCGCGTGAATAAGTTGGTCACTGGCAAACCCATAGCGATAACAGGCCACACTGCCATCAAAGGCCGGTGGCAAACGATTACAGCGAGCGCATTGACCGGGTGGTGACCAAGGTAACGCGCAACGCACACAACAATCGCGCGACATCCGTGGTAAGTCGCGCGCGCAACCGGCGCAAACCGGTGCAGCATCGCTGTGCCCCTGACACAACACGCAACACCCAGAAAAAACACGTTGCAATTGCTTGTGTGCGCGCTGACAAGCGGGTGCGAGCGCGCGTTTGAATGAGTAAAACATCAGCGCAATAGGCTCAAGGTCATCAACCTGGAGATCATGATGGATAGAAAGTCATCGACAGCGGCGGCAACGCATGCCGTCACGCATGCCGTAACGCACGCCGTAACGGGGATCGTGACGGATTGTGTCTAATAGGTTACCGATGATCTTGCGGTTTGATGGTTGAGATGTGCGCGCCGATGCGTCATCCTTGCGCTTGTTTGCACTTCTAACAGCTTTAAAACAGACGAAGGATTTTTTATGTGGACTGTCGCTTCTCTATCGGCGGACTTGGCTGCCGGACGTACGACCAGTGTGCAACTTGTACAAGCTGCGCTTGAGCGCATTGCTAATCCGCAAGGCGAGGGCGCGCGTACCTTTACAGCCACCTATGCAAAAACCGCCTTGGCCGAAGCTGCGCTGTCAGATCAATTACGTGCCGCAGGCATTTGCCGTTCACCAGTCGAGGGGCTGCCCATTTCGGTGAAGGATTTGTATGACGTTGCAGGAGATGTCACACGCGCTGGCTCGAAAGCATTGCGTGGCGCATCGCCGGCGGCCCATGACGCACCGGTGGTTGCGCGTTTGCGCGCTGCTGGCGCGGTGTTGGTTGGGCGAACCAACATGGTGGAGTTTGCATTTGGTGGTGTGGGTTTAAATCCGCATTACGGCACACCAAAAAATCCGTTTGATCGTCAAACGGGCCGCGTGCCTGGAGGGTCTTCTTCGGGTGCTGCAGTCTCGGTAGCGGATGCGATGTGCGTGATGGGCTTGGGCTCAGACACGCGTGGCTCGGTACGCTTACCTGCTGCGTTGTGTGGCGTGAGTGGTTTCAAACCCACGGCTTCACGCATTCCACGGGCAGGTGCGTTTCCGTTGTCGTACACCTTAGATTCGGTCGGCCCCTTAGCCAACAGCGTTGCGTGTTGCGCGATATTTGACGCCATTCTTGCAGGCGCCACGCCGCAGTTACCCCAAGCCTTGCCGTTGCGTGGACTGCGCTTTATGGTCCCCGAATGCAGTTTGCTTGATGCACTGGATCCCATCGTGGCGCAAGCATTTGAACGCGCGTTGCAAACACTTTCAAAGGCGGGTGCGAATATTCAACGGGTGCCCACACCCCTGTTGACGCAAGCGCAAACGTTCTTCAATAACGGTGGTTTTGCTGGTGCAGAAGCGTGGCAAATTCATCGTGGAATTCTTGCGCAACACGCCGCTGAGTACGATCCGCGGGTGTCATCGCGTGTGGTGTTGGGGCAGCAGTTTGCCGCAGGCGATTACATTCAACTCGGCTTAGACCGCGCGGTGTTGATCCAACAAGCACGCGCGCTCACCGCGCCGTTTGATGCGTTGTTATTTCCGACGGCTGCCGCGACGGCGCCGAGCATCAGCGAAGCACAAGCCAGTGATGAGGCGTATGTGCAATGGAATATGCGTTTGTTACGTAACACCGGTATCGCAAATATTTTGGATGCATGCGAAGCGACCGTGCCGTGCCAAAGTCCTGGTGCGGCGCCGGTTGGTTTGTCGGTGCTGGGGATGGGCGGCAGCGATGCGCAAATCCTCGCCATTGCTCAGACTATCGAGCAGACGCTGACGCCATTGACGGCACGCCACTGAGTACCGCCAAGCAATATCTCGCTGCCGCCGCACTCGAGCTGGAGGTGGGGCAGCGCATGTTGGAGCGCTTGACTTACGTCAAGTTAGATCCGGCTTGGATGCTCGATGCCGGATGTGGGCCCGCACCGCAGGCCGTTGGGCTACAAGCGCGATTTCCGCGCGCCAAGTTGTGTGCGTTAGATCGATCGCACGCGCTGCTGCAGCAGATTGCGCAACCGCAATGGTTTGCGCCGTGGCGACGCACGCCGCGCGTCTCGCGTGTTTGCGCAGACCTCGCAGCTCTGCCGTTAGCCCAAGCAAGTATGGGTTTGGTTTGGTCGAACATGGCGGTGCATTTGATGGATGCAGCCGCGGCCTTACGCGAGTTTGCGCGTGTCCTGCAGCCAGAGGGGCTGTTGATGTTTTCTTGTTTTGGGCCAGATACGTTGCGTGAGATCGACCAGCCGCCGCAGTACCTCGATATGCACGACTTGGGTGATCTACTCACGCAATGCGGATTTTCTGCGCCGGTCATGGATATGGAAGTTTTCCATCTCAACTATTCCGATCACGAACAGCTCGCGCGCGAGCAGTGGTTGGCCGGGCGTTTGCCAGCGCCGCCGCGGCTGGCCTCAATGTCGACGGATGCACGCCCAGCGCTGGCCTTTGAAATTATTTATGGCCACGCGTGGAAAGGCGTTTCACGCCGTCACGCAGGCGAGCCTGCGGTGGTCAACATCGATTCGATTCGCCGTCACCGCTAAGGCTTGCGCCCCCGTCAGTGTCACGCAGTATCGAAAAAACGCTCTGAATTCGGGGTGTTAGCGCGGTTTCCTGCCTTGTCCTCGTAGGGGGCAATATGTTAAATTCGCGCTCTTTCGTTGCGTGTGCGTTTGAACAACGTGCTGGACAACAACGTACCAAAAAAGAAGTCATGGTTTTTGAAAGGGTGAGCATGCAACGCACTTCGATAATTAAGCTGGCACGCATCGCACTGATGGCGCTCGCGGCATTCACGCTAGCCGGCGCGGCCCAGGCATTGGAATGGAATCTGCGCGAACCTGCGACCAAGATCGGCGCCGATATTCACACCATCCATGAATACTGTCTCTTATACACATCTCCGAGCCCACGAGAC
>CAWUMP010000104.1:0-8156 GCA_963923385.1 uncultured bacterium
GCGTCACAGAGGGCGATATTTTATATTTGCCGGGTGTGTTCATAGGCGAGGGCACCTGCGACAAGAGACGGCCAAAATCGCCATCCTGAGTGCCACATTTTGCTTCGATTCGCACCGCAGCGCGTCGATAAGTTATGGAGTTATTTTTATTTAATTGGTCCGGTTTAGTTTTTTTGCGTCGTCCGTGTCGAGTTCTCGTTTTAAGTTTTACCTAATTTAGTCCCACCATCGTCCCACTAACGGATTCACCCGCAGACGCAACCGCTTCTGCATTTCATCTGGGTGAATCTGCTCTCGACGACAACGTGTGCGTTCTGCATCCACAAGAAGCGGATCGCGCGTTTGTCTGACGGAACAAGCCACAAGCTGGAGAATCCATGTCTGCTTTACCTCAGTCCCCCGCAGCGAACGATCCTGATTCATCCGAAACACAAGAGTGGCTCGATGCGCTTGAAGCGGTCATCGAGCGCGAAGGCGCCGAACGCGCCCATTTCTTGCTCGAGCAACTTGTGGATAAGGCGCGACGCTCTGGCGCGTATTTGCCTTATCGTGCGCAAACCGCTTACATCAATACCATTCCACCGCATCTTGAAGCGCGCTCACCCGGTGACCCTGCGCTGGAAGAACGAATTCGTTCGTACACGCGATGGAATGCCATGGTGATGGTGGCCCGTGCCAATAAAGCGGAAGGCGACTTGGGCGGACACATTGCCAGCTTTGCGTCGGTTGGCACTTTATTTGGTGTTGGCTTTAATCACTTTTGGCATGCGCCAACGGCTGATCACGGTGGCGACTTAATTTATTTTCAAGGGCACTCTGCCCCAGGTATTTACGCACGTGCTTTGCTTGAAGGACGAATTTCGCCAGAGCGTCTAGATAATTTTCGACGTGAAGTCGATGGCAAAGGCGTGTCCTCTTATCCGCATCCTTGGTTGATGCCCGATTTTTGGCAGTTTCCAACGGTGTCGATGGGACTGGGTCCCTTGCAAGCGATTTATCAAGCGCGCTTTTTAAAATATCTGCATGCGCGTGGATTGGCCGACACAGCCAAACGCAAAGTGTGGGTGTTTTGTGGCGATGGTGAAATGGACGAGCCCGAGTCGCTTGGCGCAATTGGGATGGCCGCGCGTGAAAAGCTCGATAACTTGATTTTCGTGGTGAATTGCAACTTGCAGCGCCTCGATGGTCCGGTGCGTGGTAACGGAAAAATTATTCAAGAGCTCGAAGGCGAGTTTCGTGGTTCGGGCTGGAACGTCATCAAACTGATTTGGGGTTCATATTGGGACCCGCTGATCGCGCGCGACAAAGACGGCATTCTTCTGAAGGTCATGGAAGACACCGTGGATGGCGAATATCAAAACTTTAAAGCCAATGATGGTGCGTTTGTACGCAAGCACTTTTTTGGAAAGCATCCCAAGTTGCTCGAGATGGTTTCGCGTATGAGCGATGACGATATCTGGCGCTTAAATCGTGGTGGTCATGACCCACACAAGATCTATGCAGCCTACGCGGCAGCGACGGCGCATCAAGGTCAGCCGACGGTGATTTTGGCCAAGACCATTAAGGGGTATGGTTTAGGCAAACAGGGTCAAGCACAAAACCCAACGCATCAACTCAAAAAACTGGATCTCGATACGATTCGAGGATTCCGCGATCGTTTTAACGTCCCCATTCCAGACGATCAACTTGAGTCGTTGCCGTTTTATATTCCACCTGCTGATTCGCCCGAAATGAAGTATCTGCACGAGCGTCGTGCAGCCTTGGGTGGTTATTTGCCGCAGCGTCGTCGTCAGGCGGTGCATACGTTGCCAGCCCCTGCGTTAAGTGCGTTTGAGCAAGTTACCAAAGGCACAGGTGAAGGTCGCGAAATGTCGACCACCATGGCCTTTGTGCGTATTTTGACTGCGCTATTACGTGACAAAACACTCGGTAAAAAAATCGTGCCGATTGTGCCCGATGAAGCGCGCACCTTTGGGATGGAGGGGATGTTCCGGCAACTCGGGATTTATTCTTCCGAAGGACAAAAATATACGCCCGTCGATAAAGATCAGGTGATGTATTACCGTGAAGATGCTGCGGGCCAGATTTTGGAAGAAGGGATCAATGAAGCCGGTGCATTTTCGTCGTGGATTGCGGCAGCAACGGCGTATTCCACCACCGGTGTAAACATGATTCCGTTTTACATCTTTTACTCGATGTTTGGGTTGCAACGCATTGGTGATTTAGCGTGGGCTGCAGCCGATCAACGTGCACGCGGATTTGTGTTGGGTGCGACTGCAGGTCGAACCACACTCAATGGCGAAGGCTTGCAGCACGAAGATGGCCACTCGCACGTGCTCTCGTCAGTCATTCCTAACTGTATTTCGTATGACCCGACGTTTGCCTACGAACTGGCGGTCATTATTCAGCGTGGCCTACAGCGCATGGTCGAACAACAAGAGGACGTGTTCTATTACATCACCTTGATGAATGAGAACTACGAGCATCCTGCGTTACCTGAGGGCGTTGAAGACGGTATTTTGCGTGGCTTGTATTTATTGCGCCCATGCGTTGCCAAAGCAAAACATCGCGTGCAACTTTTAGGTTCAGGCAGCATCTTGCGCGAAGTGATTGCTGCCGCCGATTTGCTTGAAAAAGATTGGGGTGTGGCCGCTGATGTGTGGAGTGCAACGAGCTTCACCGAATTGCGTCGTGATGGATTGGCCTGCGAGCGTTGGAATTTGTTGCATCCAGAAGAAAAACCGCGCGTTGCGTATGTCACGCAGACCCTGTCTGCACATGCCGGCCCCATTGTGGCTGCCTCTGATTACATGAAAATTTTTGCCGATCAGATTCGGCCCTTTATGCCGGCCGATCGACGTTATCGCGTGTTAGGCACCGATGGTTTTGGACGCTCCGACACGCGAGCAAAGTTACGGCACTTCTTTGAAGTGAATCGTTATTTTGTGGTGATTGCCGCACTGAAGTCGCTTGCCGAAGATGGGCTGATCAAACCCAAACTTGTGAGTGAGGCCATCAACAAATACGGTATCGACATCAACAAAGCCGATCCGACCACCGTTTAACTGCGTCATCCACAACGCAAGGTTGTGGATGCGCGTATCGCTTGCAGAGGTTTTATGGCAGCAACTCAAGAAGTACGTGTACCCGACATTGGTGATTTCAAAGAAGTCGCGGTGATCGAAATATTGGTCAAGGTCGGTGATCATGTTGAAGCAGAAACATCGTTGATTACCGTTGAATCTGACAAAGCCACGATGGAAATTCCCTCGCCCACTGCCGGTGTTGTGCGAGAAATCAAACTCGCGGTAGGCGATAAAGTTGCTGAAGGCTCGTTGGTGTTAATGCTTGACGCTGATGTCGGTCAAGCGGCGCCATCTGCACCAGCGCCGACGCCGGCCCCTGCGCCCGCACCTAAACAAAGTCAGCCTGCACCCAGCGTTCCGGTTCAAACCAGCGCACCACGCGCGGCATCGGCGGCAGTGACCTCGATGGCCTCTGCGGGTCGACCCGTCCCACGCGAACCCAGAGATGCGTTGCAGCCCACGCCGCATGCGAGTCCGTCGGTACGTAAATTTGCACGCGAGTTAGGCGTGGATTTACATGCTGTCACCGGGACCGGTCCGAAGGGACGTATTCAACAAGCCGATGTGCAGGCGTTGGTGAAGTCGGTGATGTCTGGTGCAAGTGCTACGCGATCAAGCGCGGGGCCTTCGTCGGCCAGCCCATTTAATTTGCCAGCGTGGCCGGAGGTAGATTTTGCGAAGTTTGGTCCGATCGAGTCGGTGGCACTATCGCGGATTCAAAAATTATCCGGCCCCTATTTGCATCGCAATTGGGTGTCGATCCCCCATATCACGCAGTTTGATGAAGCCGACATCACTGAGCTTGAGGCGTTTCGTAAAGACAGCGCGGGCCAAGCTGAAAAGCAAGGCCTCAAACTCACCATGTTGGCGTTCTTAGTGAAGGCCTGCGTGACGGCGCTAAAGCAGTTTCCGCAGTTCAATGCAAGTTTGGATAAGGGCGGCGAAAACGTCATCATCAAAAAATATTTTCATATTGGTGTGGCGGTGGATACCCCAGGTGGATTAGTGGTGCCTGTGGTGCGTGATGCTGATCGCAAGGGCGTGTTCGACGTGGCTAAAGAGCTCGCCGAGATTTCACGTCTCGCGCGCGATGGCAAATTAAAAGCCGGTGATATGCAAGGCGGTACATTCTCGATCTCAAGCTTGGGTGGCATTGGTGGTACTGCATTTACGCCGATCATCAACGCGCCTGAGGTGGCGATTCTTGGCGTATCTCGCTCGCAGATGCGACCCGTATGGAATGGACGTGAATTTGCGCCGCGCTTGATGTTGCCTCTATCGTTGTCCTATGACCATCGCGTCATTGACGGGGCGGCCGGCGCGCGCTTCACCACGTATCTCACTTCGGTTCTTTCAGATATTCGTCGTTCGTTGTTGTAAAGCAACGAACGAATTTTTGTACAAGGTCGCCATGAGCGAAGTTATGCAAGTCAAGGTCCCGGATATCGGCGACTTCAAGTCGGTGGCAGTGATTGAAATTCTCGTGCAACCAGGCGAGACCATCACCAAAGAGCAATCGCTGATCAGTGTGGAATCAGACAAAGCAACCATGGAGATTCCATCGCCAGCCGATGGCATCGTGGGCGAGTTGCTGATCAAAATCGGCGATAAAGTTTCAGAAGGTTCGCCGATCCTGACGCTGACTGTTGCGCGCGAGGCTGCTGAAAAAAAACAGGCGCCCGCCAATGCCAAAGTCGCTGCAAGCGCACCAAGTATGCGTGCCACGCAAGCGAATCAAAGCGCAGTTACCGTCGCAACCAACACTGCCGCGCCGCACCTGATGTCAGAGGCTGGTTCAGATGGTGCGCCCGCAGATATGGCGTGTGATGTAGTGGTGCTTGGTGCGGGTCCCGGAGGATATTCGGCTGCGTTTCGTGCGGCTGATTTAGGTCGACGTGTGATTTTGATTGAACGTTATGACACCTTAGGCGGTGTTTGTTTGAACGTCGGCTGTATTCCATCGAAAGCGTTGTTGCATGTTGCCGCAGTGGCCGATGAAGCTCAGGCACTTGCAGCCCATGGCATTCGCTTTGGTGCGCCACAAATCGATGTAGATGCGTTGCGTGGATGGAAGTCGCAAGTGGTGGGCAAACTCACCAACGGACTCGCGGGTATGGCCAAGGCGCGCAAAGTGAACGTAGTGCATGGCGTTGGTACCTTCACTGATGCCCATCACATCAGCGTCACGCGTGGTGCAGACGTGAAGCGCATCCGCTTTACGCAAGCCATCATCGCAGCGGGATCGCAAGCTGCAAAAATTCCTGGATTTCCGGAGGATCCACGCATTGTGGATTCTACGGGTGCATTAGAACTGCGTACCTTACCAAAACGGATGTTGGTGATTGGTGGCGGCATCATTGGATTAGAAATGGGTACGGTGTACTCCACCTTAGGTGCGCGGCTAGATGTGGTTGAAATGCAAGATGCGCTGATGTTGGGTCCTGACCGTGATCTGGTTGCGGTTTGGCAAAAGCACAACGCCAAACGTTTTGATCACATCATGCTCAAAACGCGCACCTCTAAAGTGGAGGCAACGCCGCAAGGTATTCGCGTCACCTTTGAAGGCGAGCAGGCTCCGGCAGAGCCGCAACTGTATGACCTGGTCTTGGTTGCAGTAGGACGCACACCAAATGGCTTGCGTATCAACGCGCCAGCGGCGGGCGTGCAAGTTTCGGAGCGCGGTTTTATTTCGGTGGACCAACAAATGCGTACCAACGTGCCGCATATTTTCGCCATTGGCGATATCGTTGGACAACCGATGCTTGCGCATAAAGCGGTGCATGAAGGCCATGTCGCTGCAGAAGCGGCCAGTGGAGAAAAATCGTATTTCGATGCGCGGGTGATTCCTGGTGTGGCTTACACCGATCCCGAGGTCGCTTGGGTAGGGTTGACTGAAGCCGACGCAAAATCGCAAGGCATCAAGGTTGGCGTTGGTAAGTTTCCTTGGGCGGCTTCCGGCCGAGCCATCGCCAATGGGCGTGATGAAGGCTTTACGAAACTAGTGTTTGATGCCGATTCACATCGCATTTTGGGTGGTGGGATTGTCGGCACCGGGGCCGGTGATTTAATTAGTGAAGTGGCCTTAGCGATTGAAATGGGAGCAGATGCCGTCGATATCGGTCGCACGATCCATCCACATCCGACCTTAGGTGAATCCGTGGGGATGGCCGCAGAGCTATACGAAGGCGTGTGTACTGACTTGCCGCCGATCAAACGAAAATAAATCGACCAAGCCAACATGGATCAAACGCAACTCAAGCAACAGGTCGCCAAGGCGGCATTGGCCTACGTACCAGATGACGCAATTGTCGGTGTGGGTTCCGGCTCTACAGTGAATTGCTTTATCGATGCGTTGGCGACGATCAAGGGCCGCATTGATGGCGCGGTGGCCGCTTCCGAGGCGAGTGCGCAGCGTTTGCGTGATCACGGGATTCGTGTGTTTGATCTCAATGGGGTGAGTGAGTTGCCGGTGTATGTCGATGGTGCAGACGAAATCACTGAGCATTTACACATGATCAAAGGCGGCGGTGGGGCCTTAACGCGCGAAAAAATCATCGCAGCAGTCGCGAAAAAATTTATTTGCATTTGTGATGCCTCGAAACTTGTGCCGATACTCGGCCGATTTCCTTTGCCTCTCGAAGTGATCCCGATGGCGCGTAGCTACGTGGGTCGTCGGTTGGTGGCGATGGGTGGAACACCCGCGTTACGCGAAGGCTTTACCAGCGATAACGGCAACTTAATCCTCGATTGCCGCGGTCTCGATTTACGCGATCCACCCACGCTCGAGGGTGAGCTCAATCAGATTGCGGGAGTGGTGACCAACGGCGTGTTCGCACGCCGTCGTGCCGATGTGCTGTTGTTGGCGACAGCCGAAGGGGTCAGTACCCGACTCGCCAAGTCCTAGCGCAAATGCGATGGTCATCGGCGTGTCACATTGGGCATGCTAATCTCGCTGTTCGTCCCCACGATCTGAAGGCGTGCCGCAATGTCAGAGCATATTTCCAAGCAATTTGATGCCGAGCTTGAAAGCGTGCGTTCGCGCGTATTGCAAATGGGTGGATTGGTTGAGCAACAAATCTTGCACGCCATGCAAGCACTCATCAGCGGCGATATGGCCGCGATTGATCGGGTCATTACCGATGATCATCGTGTCAACGCAATGGAAGTTGAGCTGGATGAATCTTGCACACAAATCATTGCGCGACGCCAACCTGCCGCCGGTGACTTACGTCTGCTGATCGCCGTGATTAAAACCATCACCGATTTGGAGCGTATTGGTGATGAAGCGGCAAAAATTGCTCGAATGGCTAAATTGATACACGCGGCAGGGCAACAGCATATGCCGCGCCTGGATTTATCGCATGTTGCCGATGGCGCGGTGCAATTGCTACGCCGTTCATTGGATGCGTTTGCGCGTCTTGACGTGATGGAGGCGATGACCGCGGTCAAGCAAGATGGCGCGATTGATGAAGAGTTTCGCGCCATCATGCGTCAACTGATCACGTTTATGATGGAAGATCCGCGTACGATTTCACGAGCACTTGAGATTTTGTTTATCGCAAAAGCCGTCGAACGGATCGGTGACCATGCAAAAAACATGGCCGAGTACGTGATTTATTTAGTCAAAGGCCGCGATGTGCGGCACACGGCCATTGAGGATGTAGAGCGGGAGTTAATGCAGTAGCGCGCCGCATCGCGTTGAGCCGTCACGCACCGAGTATTTCGTCGTCGGCACAGGAAGTTTCGTTGCCCCGTAGGGTGTGCTTAGGCGCTGGGCGGAACGTAACCGCTTGCAGCGTCTGCACCCTCACCAAAAAAATGATTCTCCATTTGCTCGGCGAGGTATTTGCGCGCCTTGGCATCCGACAGATTAAGACGATTTTCATTCACCAACATCGTTTGGTGTTTGATCCACGCTTGCCAAGCTTCTTTTGAAACGTTGTCGAAAATTCGTTTGCCCAGTTCACCGGGGTAAGTTGGGAAATCGAGTCCCTCTGCTTCGCGACCAAGTTTGATGCATTGAACCTGTCTCTTATACACATCTCCGAGCCCACGAGACCAGAGAGGATC
>CAWUMP010000105.1:0-8087 GCA_963923385.1 uncultured bacterium
TACACAAGGAGTATCGTCGGCAGCGTCAGATGTGTATAAGAGACAGCCTTAGCAGGGCGCCCCCTTCAGCCTCTCGGGCAACTCTCCGTTTTTACAGCATCGCCACAACGATTGCCGTTGGGCGTTCACTTCTCAGAAATTGAATTATCGCCTAAATCCTGCGTCTCGGTAAGCTCAGGCTTGATCTAGACCAAATGCTTTGTGAAGTACACGCACGGCGAGCTCGAGATATTTCTCATCCATCACTACAGAAATCTTAATTTCTGACGTGGTGATCATTTGGATATTGATGCCCTCTTCGGCCAAGGTGCGGAACATTTGCGAGGCAATCCCCACATGCGATCGCATACCCAAACCCACCAAGGACACTTTGGCAATGTGATCATCGCCTGTTACCTCGCGGCATTTGATATGCGGCTGCACTTGGTCTTTTAAGATTTTGAGGGCTTTAGATAAGTCGCCGCGCGCAACCGTAAATGAGAGATCAGTCATCCCATCGTGCCCGACGTTTTGCACGATGACGTCAACATCAATATTGGCATCTGCGATTGGGCCGAGAATCGCGTAAGCGATACCGGGGCGATCGGGCACATCATGTACTGTAATTTTTGCTTCGTCGCGTGCAAATGCAACGCCAGAGATTACTGCTTGTTCCATGGCCATATTGGGATCTTCCTCAAAAGTAATGAGCGTGCCTGATACCGACTCTTGCGCCACAGGCAACAACGGATCGGTCAGACTTGAAAGCACACGCAAACGCACTTTGTATTTACCAGCAAACTCCACCGATCGAATTTGCAGCACCTTTGAACCTAAGCTCGCCATTTCGAGCATCTCTTCAAAAGTGATGGTCTTGAGTCTTCGCGCGCTTGGAACGATGCGCGGGTCGGTGGTGTAGACGCCATCCACATCGGTATAGATCTGACACTCATCCGCCTTCAACGCAGCCGCCAGCGCAACACCCGTGGTATCCGAGCCGCCACGACCCAAGGTGGTCAACGTACCGTGTTCATCGACGCCCTGAAAACCCGCAACGATCACGACACGGCCGGCGTGAAGATCGGCGCGAATTTTATCTTCATCAATCGAAATGATGCGCGCTTTGGTATACGCACTGTCGGTAAGAATGCGTACCTGACCGCCGGTATAACTTACCGCGGGCACACCAATCGCTTGCAACGCCATCGCCGTCAATCCGATGGTGACTTGCTCACCCGTCGCCGCAATTTGATCGAGCTCACGTGGATCGGGCTGCGCTTGAATGTCCTTGGCTAAGCCAATTAAGCGGTTGGTTTCGCCGCTCATCGCAGAAACGACCACCACCACATCGTGGCCAGCAGCTTTCCATTTGGCAACACGTTGCGCAACGTTTTTGATGCGCTCTACGCTACCAACGGAGGTGCCGCCGTACTTTTGAACAATCAGGGCCATACTGGGCTCACTCAAATTAAAAAAGTGCCCTCCAATAACAGAGGGCGCACAAAGCCCAGTATTTTAGCCCAATCGGCGACGCGTTTTATGTTTTACGTGGCCACACCACGCCTTGCGCACCACGGCGTATCGGCCCAATGCCCTTATAGACGAATCGTTGTAAACGTTTGCCTTCGTAGGTTTCGGTGGTGTAGAGGTTGCCCTTCGAGTCGGTGGCGATGCTGTGCACACCAAAGAATTGACCTGGCTGACGACCACCATCGCCAAAGCTGCTGATTTCTTCCAAGGTTTCTCGCACGATGATGCGTACCTTTTGATTACGTCCATCGGCTAAGTAGATGTAACGCTGCTGCGGGTCCTTAGAGAACGCAATATCCCAAACCGCGCCTTCGGACAAACTACGCCGCGCGTACCACTGTTCTTTGACGAACTTACCCTCGGGCGTAAAGACCTGCAGGCGATTGCCTTGCCGGTCGCAGACATACACAAATCGATCGTTGGATAAATCAGCGCAATGCACCGGATTACGGAACTGCTGCGATGGTGGCGCATCCGGATTGAAGTTTCCGTTGGGTCCATCTTCAGGTCGATTGCCGTAAGCACCCCAGTAGCGTTTAATTTTTCCGGTATCAGCATCGATCACCGCCACGCGTCGATTGCCATAGCCATCGGCTACATAGGCTTCATTGGTTTTTGCATCAACAAAAATTTTAGCCACACGACCAAAGTTTTCTAGATCGTTGCTACCACCGCTTTTGCCCAAGTGGCCCACTTGCATCAAAAATTTTCCGTCTTTGGTGAACTTCAGTAGATGCGCATCTTTGGCGCCATTGCCGCCAATCCACACATTGGATTTGTGATCAACAAAAATACCGTGATTTGACTCTGGCCATTCGTATCCTGCACCGGGACCTCCCCAGTGGCGGACAAGATTACCTGCTTGATCGAACACCAACACAGGGGGCGCACCACGACAGCATTCACCTGTTGGCGGATCGACTTCTGCGCCACGTTCATTATTGTTGAGCGTGGCTGAGCTCCGATGCACGATCCAAACATGATCTTGATCATCGACCCACACGCCAATGGCCATACCAAGCAACCAGTGATTTGGTAACGGCTTGGGCCACAACGCATCGACTTCAAACACCGGGCCTTGCACCGTATCGTTTTGTGCGACGGCTTGCTGCTCGAGTACGCCCTGGGTAAAGGTGAGCCCAGTTAATAAAACAGCAATGCCCAGTCCCGCGTAGAATTTTGTTTTGGTCATGGTGTACACGCTTTCCAAGGATGGATCGTTGATTATAGGCAAGTCGCTTCTCATCGTGCAGAAACTAATGACGCGATGCTGCATTGCAATCGTTTGTTTAGTTGCGGCAATGCCTCTACACGCCCACGACGTACCGGATGCCGTTCGGGTAATTGCGTATATCAAGCCACAAGGTAACGCGCTGTTGGTGCTTGCGCGGGTTCCGCTCAATGCACTGCGTGATGTCGACGTGCCGCAGCGTGCGGGTGGCTACATTGATTTTTCAAAAGTAGATTCTGCTTTGCACAACGCCGCCAAACTTTGGCTAGCAGATGAAATGGCGGTGTTTGCCAACGGGCAACGCTTATCAGAGCCCAGCATTCAAAAAGCGCGTATCTCTTTAAGCGCGTCACGCACCTTTCATCAATGGGACACAGCGCTGGCGCACTTAGACGCACCGCCACTACCCAAAGAAACGTTGCTCTATTGGAATCAAGGCATGCTGGATGTGTTGATGAGCTACCCCATCAGCGATGAGCACGCAGCATTTTCGATTCAACCCAACCTCGAGCGTTTAGGTGTACACGTTGCCATCAGCTTACGTTTTATTAATGCGCAGGGCACTGAACGCGCTTTTGAACTGCAAGCGGATCCAGGGGTCGTCGAACTTGACCCCAACCGATGGCAAGCTGTTCGTACATTTACTGTACTTGGGTTTACACATATTTTGGATGGCATTGATCACTTATTATTTTTACTTTGCTTGGTGGTGCCCTTTCGTCGCTTTTGGTCATTGGTTGCCATCATCACTGCATTTACGCTTGCACATTCGATCACGCTACTCATCGCCGCAGTTGGCTATGCGCCACAAGCGTTATGGTTTGCACCACTGGTCGAACTGTTGATTGCAGCATCGATTTTGTATACCGCCATAGAAAATGTTTTCGGCACCACGGTGCGTCGTCGATGGCTTTTAGCGCTCCTTTTTGGTTTTGTGCATGGCTTTGGTTTTTCGTTTGGCTTACAACAAAAAATGCAACTGGCTGGCGAACATCTAGTGAGCGCACTGCTTGCGTTTAATCTCGGTGTAGAGTGTGGACAACTGCTGGTGCTGGCACTACTTGTTCCGCTATTAAATTTTCTGCTGCGTCGCGCCACAATGTCACGCGCAGTCACACTCATTGTGTCTGCCGGCGTTGGGCACATCGCTTGGCATTGGATGGTTGAACGCTACGACTTACTAGCAAAATTTCCACGCCCCACGCTAGCAGCCGGTGATTTAGCGCTGATGTTGCGCTGGCTCATTGCGTTGATTGTGTTGAGCACAATGGTTTGGTTAGTACAGCAGTGGTGGCAAGCTCGTTCGCTGCGCAAATCTGCCAGCAAAATCGATTGACGCAATCACACGATCTGCGGATTGACGTGTGACAATGCTGACTACTGTCACGCCTTCCTAGAGAGGTTTTTATGTACCCAACGATGCGCCGTTTATCGATCGGTTTGATCTGCGCTAGCGCGATCAGTTTGGCCTCAAGTGTGTTTGCGCAAAACTATCCAAGCCAAACGGTCAAGGTCGTGGTTGGTTTTCCACCAGGTGGCACCACGGATGTGATCGCGCGTCATGTGGCACAAGAACTGGGTACGCAAACAGGCAAAACATTTGTCGTTGAAAATCGCGGTGGCGCCAGCGGTACGATTGCCACAGGTGGCGTTGCTAAGGCGACCCCCGATGGACACACTCTATTGGTGGTTTCAAGCGCACACGGTACTGCGGCAGCGCTGTATGCATCATTGCCTTATACCGATGCGGATCTCACAGTGGTTGGCATGGTTGCCAGCACCCCGTATGTCTTTGTCGTACATCCCAGTGTTGCGGTAAACAATTTTGCAGAGCTCATTCGCTTGCTCAAGCAACATCCGGGTAAATATGAGTTTGCCTCCTCAAGCCCAGGCACAGCGCAGCATTTGGGTGGAGAACTCGTAAAACGGATGGCCGGGGTCAATATCGTGCACGTGCCCTATAAGGGCAGCGGTGCGTTGATGCCCGATTTACTTGCGGGTCGTGTACCCATGATGTTTGAAAACACCGCGATCATGATGCCGCATGTACGCAAAGGCGCACTCAAACCATTGGCGGTCTCAAGTGCAAAACGTACGAGCTTGTTGCCCGACCTGCCGACCGTTGCAGAAACCGGCATGGGCTTAGAGGGCTTTGAAGTCTTGGGTTGGTTTGCAGTGCTTGTACCAGCACGTACACCAGCTGATGTCATCAAAACACTCAACACAGAACTGAATCGCATGACCACCAAGCCTGCGGTACTCACACGATTACAAGAGCTTGGCGCCGAGCCGATGGGTGGCACCCCAGAGCAAGCAGCAAGTTACGTGCGTAACGAACAAGAAAAATGGGGTCGCGTGATTCGCGATGCAGGAATCAAAGCCAACTAGCGCATGACAAACCAACGAACACGCACTGAAGCACACTCAGTGCGGTTCGTTTGATCGATCAGCGTACGGATACTTTAGTCACCAATCTTTGGGCCAAAGCCTGCTGCTTTTTCTGCAGAGAGCGTGTTTTCAGGACGACCAAATGGCGCGGGCGCAGCTTCACCGGCTTTGCGTGGACGACCGATTGCTTCAAAAAATTGCTGAAGACCAGGCGGCAAATAGGTCCACGTCATCTTAAATTCGCCCGGCCCTTCGTTGATGATTTTATGTGGTACCCAACGCCCCACAAACACCGTTGTTCCGGGTACCGCACGGTGCGGTACACCATCGACAACAATGGTGCCCTGCCCTTCAAAGCAAAATAAAATTTCTTCGTGACTGCTATGCCAGTGTTCACGCACATATCCCCCCGGTGCAATCACCTGGATACCCATGGAGGTAAAGTTCGATGCGCAGTTACTGGGTCCAATTTTGACGGTCACATAGCCATTGGCAGGTTGGGGTTGCCAGTATGAATCGCCCTCATCTGGCTGCAGCACAATGGCATCGCCTTTATGGGAAGGCACTTCGTTAGAATTCGCGTTCATTTGAGATCCCCCTAGAATGTGCGCTGTCGCCCCAAACATCGGGCTAGAATTTGCACGCAGAGCGTAACGCGTATTCGTTTGGATTTTGCGAAACTGTTTGCTACCCACTGACTCGCGGAGAAACTGATGGACACACTCCTTGAATGGCTCGCCCTCACGACTTCAGCAATGCACTCTTTGGCGGCGTGGCTGCAGCCTGCCACCTCAGCCCTCGACTTAGCCGCGCTCATTGCACTTGCCGCAGCACTCGGATGGGCCAGCGGACTGCGCTTATACGCTGTGTTATTTATTACCGGCCTGACCGGCGCGCTGAATTGGATTCACCTACCGCAAGGCCTATCACTCTTACAGCATCCGGTGATGTTAGTTGCGAGTGGCGGGATGCTGTTTGTCGAATTTTTTATCGACAAAATTCCAGGCCTAGATTCGATCTGGGACATGCTGCATTCGGTGATTCGTGTACCTGCTGGTGCAGCCTTAGCTGCCGCTGTCTTTGGTGCAGATAGTGCGACCATGGCCGTTGCAGCTGCTGTGATGGGTGGCACGCTTTCGGCGGCTTCGTTTTCAGCCAAAGCAAGCACCCGGGCTGCGGTCAACACCTCGCCTGAACCGATCTCGAACGTCGCGGTCAGTTTGTTCGAAGATGGTCTTGTACTTGCGGGCTTTTGGCTAGCAGTCAAACACCCCTTGTTATTTATTTGTGCGTTGGTTGTGGTGACCGCATTGATGCTGTTTTTGGTCTACGCACTTCTCAGGTTTTTACGTGCCGTGCTCAGCCGCGTGGCCAGTCTGTTTGGCCAACTGCGCGGCTTTGCTTTTGGTCGATAAAACAAGTCTGGCGTTTATTTCACGCCCACCGATTCGTCTTTGCATTTCTTGAGAAAGTTGTCTTTCTCCGGCCCAGACAGCTTTTGTTTCTTTGCATTGCTTTCACATGCAGCGCGCGCCTGCGTCTCGCACTGCTCGAGAAACACCCCACGTGCTGCGCCGGTGAGACCGCGCTGATCGGCCATCACTAAGCACGAACTCGCCGCACTGACATGACCACCAAACGTGAGCAATAGCATCGCGAAAAATAATTTATTTATCTGCATCGCAACCTCATTCAAAAATTAGTTTTTCGGCAAGAGCCCTTGTGCTTCGATGTTCTTACAGACCGTGCCTTCGAGAATCTCATTCGCCACCGCCTTGCTATCGAGATCCAGTTTGCCGCTAGTCAGCAAACGCTTGGCCAACACACAGTGATCACGCTTTTCGTTGTCAGGCGTGTTAAATGCCAACAACGACACACCCTTACGTGCAGTGCGTAAGGTGGCGCCTACGTAATTACGCTTGGTCATGATCTGCATGAGCTCGTTGGCCCGGTAGGCATCACCCACACCACCCGAGAAAAAGCCAATCTGGTCATACAAATCATAGGCACGTCCGGCAGCCAAATCGCTGGTATCAACGCCACGCTCAAGCAAACGAATCGCAATTTTTGTGCGTTGATTGGACGACATATCGTAGTACTCGCCGACCGGCTCTTTATCAAGGATCATGGCCGCGGCTTCAGCACAGGCATCACCATCTGCTTTGGTGCAAGAGGCTGGGTTTTCGCAACGCGCTTTTAGCGCTTTGAGTGTTTCTAAACGCTCCAGCGACTTTGTGTCTGTTTGGGGCGTGACATCGGCAGTCGAGGAGCCAGCGCTCTGCGCCTGCACAGCCCCGATGGTCAGCACAGAAATTGCGCCCACTAGCAGCGAACGCAGATGACGGTGGAGTGAATTTTTTTTCATGCGTATATCCCTAATCGTTGAAGAGAAAAACCGTTGAAACTTTTCATATGCTGCTAAACGACATCAAGACTTCATCAATTATTTTACAGAGATGGCGAGTAGGTTCGTTTGGAGTTGCACTTCTACATAGCGAATAAAAATAACCGCAGTGTGGCAGCGATCCCCAAAAACCACACGAAAGAGCGCATCGAGGCTTTGTCGCTCACGTAGCAGTAGATGTAAAGCACTCTACACGCAATAAAAAACCAACAGACCGGGATCATGAGGCTCGCGTCTGCTTTAGCGATGAGAGCAAATATCACAGCAGCCGCAAACAACGGAAAGGCCTCGAGACTATTTTGCTGCGCGGCGTTGGCCCGTGCTCTCCAACCTGACTGCGTGGCTAGCCAAGCTCTGGGCTCGCGATTGTCGTAGCTTTTGAAACCCCACTTCGCGATCCCTGCACAGACGATCGGTAGGAGGCCAGCAATGATGACAGTGATCACGATTTGGGTCATAGATACCTCGAAAACTTTGTACTTCTATTGGCTCGCCATTGTAGGCACAGATTACTACGAACGGCGATGAATTGAAGCTTTGGATGGGCAAGAATTA
>CAWUMP010000106.1:0-8082 GCA_963923385.1 uncultured bacterium
TCGGAGATGTGTATAAGAGACAGGAGGTGAGTTGGGGATTTCGTGAATGGCAATTAGAACGCGCTGGTGGCTATGAAGCCCTACATCGACATGCCGTCAAAGAACGCGATCTCTTTGCGCATCTGCCCCCAATGGCTGGTGCACCTGCAGCGTTACGTCGACTCTCGACGCATGACATTCGCATTCGCATTATTACCCATCGCTTGTATATCCCATGGTTTCATCGTGAAGCCATCCGCCAGACCGCCGACTGGCTTGAGCAACATGGCATTCCATACTGGGATTTATGCTTTATGCGAGACAAAGCGGCGGTGGGTGCGGATCTCTACCTAGAGGACAGCCCGAATAACATCGCCGCACTGCGTGCCGAAGGTCATGACGTGATTGTCGTTGGCAACTCAACCAACCGCGATCTACCAGGCCCGCGTGCCGAAGACTGGGGCGCCATTGAACGCATGGTGATGGCGCGCTTATCCGCAGCGCGGTAAACGCTGATTTAATCCAGACGAATATTGGCGCGGCGCGCGATCTCGGACCACTTACTGACTTCAGCGCGCACAAACGCTTCAAATTCGCGTGGACCGCGCGCATCCGGAATCGTGCCACGCGAGACGAGTTTTTCTTGCATGCTTGGGTCGTTTAATGATTTACGGACATCGGCTCCAATCCGCTCGACCAGATCCCGTGGCGTTGCACTAGGAACGACCAAGCCACCCCACCCGTTTCCTTCAAAACCTGGAAAGCCCGATTCAGCGACGGTGGGCACATCCGGCAACTGCGGCACACGCGTCAATGTGGTCATCGCTAATGGACGAATTTTACCGCCCCTGATATGCGGTAGAGCAGAAGCTAAGCTATCCACCATCAGGCCAATTTGACCACCCAATACATCTTGCATGGCGGGGCCACTGCCTTTGTAAGGTACACCAGTGAGCGTCACACCAGCACGTAGCTGGAACAATTCTCCAGTCAGGTGTTGTGAAGTACCCGTACCTGCGTAAGCCCAATTCAAACTTGCCGGGGATTTTTTTGCCGCCTCCAACATCTCGCGTAGGTTCAGATACGGAACACTCGGATGTGCAATCCACATGAGCGGCACAATAAATACACCACCGACCATCGAAAAATCACGTACGGGATCGTACGGTAGCTTGTTGTATAAACCTGGATTAGCACCGATGGTGCCGCTGGTACCAAAGGTCAGCGTATAACCATCAGGCGCGACATCGCGTCCGGCAAGCATGCCTGGAATGCCGCCACCACCGCCGCGATTATCGACCACCACCGATTGCCCCCACTGCCGACTGAGTGACTCTGCCAATAAACGGGCCACAATGTCGGTGGCTTGCCCCGGCGGAAACGGCACAATCATCCGCACAGGTTTGGTCGGCCAACTTTGCGCAAACGCTTGCAGCGCGCAGCCAAACAAGAATAGCGCCACGCACACCGATTGCATCAAAAATCGCTGGCTACGCATCATGACTCCAACAATTAAGAAGAGCGATCAAACAACGGTTGCGTAAGCCACGTCTCGCTTTGCCTGCAACACTTAGCGTAGCGCAGCGTTTACCCGCGCTAAGGCTTGTGACCCCGGGCATAGTTGTGCGGCATTTAATTGATTCAACGGCGTATCCACCGTATTGAGATGCGTGTGCATGTCGGCTGAGGATTCGTTGACATACAACAAGCCAGTCACCACCTCACCTTGCGCTTGATGCTGTTGGATAAAGTTCATTGCGCCAATTTTATCGGTGGCATCGTAATCGGCATTGACCTTCTTTAAGCGTAAGACCGTACCATCGTGCTGAGTGACCGTCACCACTTCACCTTCGGGATAATCCACCGTGATGGGATCACGCGTGGTAATAAAGTCGATCCGATTGACCGCCTCGTTGTGGGCACGCACATAATCGTAGCTCTTGGTGCTTCCGGCATGGTTATTAAACGCAACGCACGGGCTAATCACGTCGATAAATGCGGCACCTTGATGCGCAATCGCTGCTTTGATCAATGGCACCAATTGTTTTTTGTCGCCTGAAAAACCACGGGCGACAAAACTCGCGCCCATGATCAAAGCCAATGAGACGGTGTCAACTGGCGCATCCGAATTCACCACACCACGCTTCGATTTGGAGCCTTGATCGGCGGTGGCAGAGAATTGACCTTTGGTTAAACCATACACACCGTTGTTTTCTAGGATGTACACCATGTTGACACCACGACGCATCATATGGGCAAACTGACCTAAACCAATCGACGCCGAGTCACCATCACCCGAAACCCCTAGATACAACAAATCGCGATTGGCTAAATTTGCACCCGTCAGTACAGAAGGCATGCGACCATGCACCGTATTAAATCCGTGCGAATTTCCTAAAAAATAATCTGGCGTTTTTGAACTACACCCAATGCCAGAAAGCTTCGCCACGCGATGCGGCTCGATGTCCATTTCCCAACATGCCTGAATGATGGCAGCAGAGATCGAGTCATGACCACAACCCGCGCACAGCGTTGAGATTTTTCCTTCGTAATCTCGACGGGTATAACCTAACGTATTGGTCGGCAACGTTGGATGATGTAACTTCGGTTTAGCGAGATAGGTCATTAGATTCGTTCACTCGTATGCATTAGCGATAACAGCAATCAACGGTGATTGCTCAGGCAACTTTGCCCTTTTTGATCGGTGTGACTTTCATCAGTCGTACTTGCTCAGCAACTTCATGGGTAATAAAACGTGCAGTAATGGGGGTGCCATCAAAATGCAAAATCGGCATCACTCGTGCTGGATCAACTTGCAACTCATTGACGATCATGGAACGTAATTGGGCATCTCGATTTTGCTCAATGACAAAACACTGGCTGTGGTCAGCAATAAATTCGGATACGCTTTCCGGAAACGGAAACGCCTGCAAACGCATCGCATCGACATGAATTCCTTGCGCTTCTAAACTCACCAATGCCTCTTGCATTGCAGGACTGGTCGAGCCGTAATAGATCACGCCAAACGAGGTTTTCTGTTTGGACTGATGCACGATCGGCTGTGGCACCAAGTTTTTAGCGGTTTCAAATTTACGTAATAGCCGCTGGACGTTGTACACGTAATCAGGACCCGCTTCGGAATACATGGCATACGCATTTTTTGTTGTGCCACGGGTGAAATATCCACCCTTAGTGGCATGCGTGCCCGGGTAGGTGCGATACGGAATTCCGTCGCCGTCCACATCTAGGTAGCGTCCAAAATCGGTTCCTGCATCGAGCATCTCGCGCGTCATAATTTTGCCGCGGTCGTACGCATACTTGTCATCCCACTCAAACGGTGCGCACAGTCGTTGATTCATACCGATATCTAGATCAGTCATCACAAACACTGGGGTTTGTAAGCGATCAGCCAAATCGAGCGCCGCAGCCGAATGAGTAAAGCATTCGGTTGGATCTTCTGGAAACAACAGCACGTGTTTCGTGTCGCCATGCGAGGCATAAGCACACGCAATGACATCGGCTTGTTGCGTCCGAGTGGGCATTCCGGTGGAAGGCCCACCGCGCTGGACATTGATAATGGTCATTGGGATTTCCGCGAAGTAAGCTAACCCAATAAATTCCGTCATCAGTGACACGCCAGGGCCAGAGGTTGCGGTAAATGCACGCGCACCATTCCAACCTGCGCCCACCACAATACCAACAGAGGCGAGCTCATCCTCGCCTTGCACGATGGCGTATTTGTGTTTACCTGAATCCGTCTCGACACGCAGCTTGGCACAGTAACTCTGAAAAGCCTCGGCCACAGACGACGATGGTGTAATGGGATACCAAGCACACACGGATGCGCCACCGTAGACCATCCCTAATGCGGCAGCACTATTACCATCCGTAAAAATCTTATCGCCAACATTGTTGGCTTTACGCACACGTATGCCCAGTGGATACGGTAGATGCGCTGTTGCGTAATCTCGACCGAGCGCTAAGGCTTGCACGTTGGAAGCCAGTAGCTTTTCTTTGCCTTTGTATTGCTCGCTAAATAATTTTTCAATGACTGCCGGATCAATTTCGAGCAAAACAGACAACGCCCCTAAGTAAATAATGTTCTTAAATAACTGGCGTTGGCGAGGGTCGGTGTAGTTGTTGTTACATATTTCTGTGAGTGGCATACCGATGATCGTAATGTCATCACGAAACTTCGACGCTGGCATGGGCTTGGTGTTGTCGTAGAACAAATATCCACCGGGCTCGATTTCTTTAACATCGTTCGCCCAAGTTTGCGGATTCATCGCCACCATCATGTCGATGCCACCACGCCGACCAAGCCAACCCTGCTCACTTACACGGACCTCATACCAAGTGGGCAGGCCTTGAATATTTGACGGAAAAATATTGCGAGGACTGACCGGCACACCCATGCGCAAAATCGAACGAGCAAACAATTCATTGGCAGAGGCCGAGCCCGAACCATTTACGTTGGCAAACTTAATGACAAAGTCATTGACCGCTTCAATTGGTTTTGCTCCAGCCATCACGCAGCCTTCCTGTGTTGATCTTTACCGCCATCACGACACTGCGGACCCGCGTGTGTCATTTGCAATAAAAATTTCTGCATATCCCAAGCGCCAGTCGGACAACGTTCTGCACACAACCCACAGTGCAGACAGACATCTTCGTCCTTGACCATCACACGGCCAGTTTTTAAATCGGTCGACACATACAGGTCTTGATCAGTTCGTAACGCTGGGGCATGTAAACGCTGGCGCAAATCGGCCTCTTCACCGTTCGCGGTAAACGTAATGCAATCCATCGGACAAATGTCGACACAGGCATCGCACTCAATACAGGCTTCGGTGGTAAAGACCGTTTGCACATCACAATTTAAGCAGCGCTGCGCCTCTTTAAATCCGGTGTTGGGGTCAAAACCCAGCTCCACTTCAACCTTAATGCTCTTGAGTGTTTTTTCGGCAGCAGCCCAAGGCACTTTGTTACGCGCATCCGCGGTGATGTCGTTGTCATAACTCCACTCATGGATACCCATTTTTTGTGAGATCAAATTGGTGAGCGGACTCGGACGATCAGCGATATTTTCTCCGCTTAAAAACTTATCGATCGACACCGCTGCTTCGTGACCATGCGCAACCGCCCAAATAATGTTTTTAGGACCAAATGCAGCGTCACCACCAAAGAAGACATTCTTGACGGTCGATTGATGCGTGACTTGATCGACCACCGGCATGCCCCATTGATCAAATTCAATCCCAGCCGAGGGCTCGATCCATGGGAATGCGTTTTCTTGTCCAACAGCAATCAATACGTCATCGCACGCGACAAAGACATGCGGCTCACCTGTTGGTACTAAACGACGCTTTCCTTTTGCATCAAATTCGGCGCTGACTTTTTCAAAGAACATACCGGTCAGCTGACCATTGGTGTGCTCAAACGAGACGGGCACCATAAAATTTAAGATGGGAATACCCTCGTGCACCGCATCTTCTTTTTCCCAGGGGCTGGCTTTCATTTCTTCGTAGCCAGAACGCACAATCACTTTGACGTCCTCACCGCCCAAGCGTTTGGCCGACCGGCAGCAGTCCATCGCGGTATTTCCGCCACCCAACACAATCACGCGTCGTCCAACTTGATTGATGTGTCCAAACGATACGGAGGACAGCCAATCAATGCCAATATGAATGTGCTTGGCGGCTTCTTGACGACCGGGCAACGCTAAATCGCGACCGCGTGGAGCACCTGTACCAACAAACACCGCATCCCAACCGTCAGCAAGGACTGCTTGCATCGATTCAATCCGTTTGCCACCAATAAATTCCACACCCAAATCGAGGATGTAACCGACCTCTTCATCGATCACCTCTTCGGGTAAGCGAAAACGCGGCACTTGCGTACGCATAAACCCACCCGCCTTGGGATCTGCATCAAAGACAGTGACCGAATAGCCCAGCGGTGCTAAATCGCGTGCAACGGTTAACGATGCAGGACCCGCCCCAATACATGCAATCCGTTTACCGTTTTTTTTCTGTGCGGCTTTAGGCATCCCCGCTCGAACAGCCGCTTGCGTTTTGTTATCTGCTGCGACGCGCTTTAAACGACAAATCGCTACGGGTTCTGGCGTGGCTGCATTTTTTTCTTCAACCCGGCCGCGTCGACAAGCTGGCTCGCAAGGACGATCGCAAGTACGACCTAAAATGCCGGGGAACACATTGGACTGCCAGTTCACCAAGTACGCATCGGAGTAGCGCCCAGCGGCAATCAAACGAATGTATTCAGGTACAGGGGTGTGAGCTGGACAAGCCCACTGGCAATCGACAACTTTATGAAAGTAATCTGGTTTGCGAATATCGGTGGGCTGCAACACGCCTCCTGGGCAGATCATTTTGTTATGAAATCGTTGTGCCTATCATCACAACGCATCAACGCAGTTTACCCTGCACGCATAGCGATGCAAACAATCCAGTAGAACCAGCTTCGCGTGGTTGTGAACCGACCGATTTCGCTGCGGTGCATCAGAGCAAGTGGTGCATGATTCGACGCATCACGCAGCGCGTTGGTCTGATTCCATTTCAAAAAAGACGGAGACGGTATAAACCAACACACCAGCTTCATCGCGTACAGCACTGACCGTGCGCCATTCGCGGTAGAGCGATCCATCTTTGCGACGCGCCCAGGCGGCACCGGCCCAATGACCGACACGCGCCACTTCCGCATCGATGTGTGCATAAAACACCGGCGGTTGAACTGCAAGGCGAATTCGTGATTCGAGTTTACCGACCACATCCGCCGCGCTAAATCCAGTGATGCGCGTAAACGACTTGTTCACGCTCACCACCAATCCACCCGCGTCACTAATCAAAATCGCCTCGGTGGTGTTTTCAAAGGCCAACACATCCGGCTGGGGAGCCACCCCCTGCCCTTCTTTTTCTTGCGTGGAAACCTCACGACCGATTAACACCACGTAGCTCGCGCCCTGTAAGCCGTCCGCGACCGGATGCACACCGCATTCCAACCGTCGCTCGATGCCGTCTGCGGCATGCAAACGAATTTGCATGTCAAGTCGCCCCTCTCCATAGGCGAGACGACGCAACATGCCGCGTAGCGCAACGGCATCATCAGCATGCATATGGATGGTTGCATCCACGCCGGGCAACAAATCTTTTGTCAACAACAACCGATTCCACGATGGGCTGGTGTAGCGCCAGCGTCCGTTGATATCGAGCATGGCAATTAAATCACCAGCGTTTTCGGTGATCATGCGATAGCGTTGCTCTGACCGACGCAAGTCTTCGCGAGCACGCACCACACGAGCCGTCTGCGCATGCATGATGACGCCAATCAAACTTGTGTAGCCCAAGCAACCGATGATGGAAAGCACCATCACCGAAAATCCGGTTTCTAACTGAAATGGCACCGCAAATATCGTATTCACCACACCTGCGGTTAGAAAGAACAAGGCCAATGCTGGCATCAACATGGCCGCACCAAAATTGGTGGCTGCGTTCATCAATGCACCAGATAACAATCCAAATGAGGGCCACAGCGCAAAACCGATTTGCCCAGCCCAAAATCCAAGCAACGCAATATCAAACACAATATGCTGTGCCTCAGCAGAACCTGGTTCGGCTGCACGCATGGCACGCCAAAAGATCACGTGTGGGTAGACAAAAAAACTTAAGACCAAGCCCAGCCACAAAAACAAGCCACCCCGACCGCGTTCGTACGCAGTAAAACCAACGATGATGGCGCAGTAAGCAAACGCGGCGACGCGCGACAAATAAATGGCTCGAATCAATCGTGTGCTACGTACATAAGCAGCACCACTGTGGTCTTTTTCAGCGTCAGGATTTTTTGTCAGGTTCATGCGCAGACCAACCGTTGCGGTTGCCCTTAGAAATCACATGTACCATAGTCTATGAAAAGCCACTGTGAATCAAGTTGTGGCGTCCCCTGCGGGATTCGAACCCGCGTACTCACCGTGAAAGGGTGATGTCCTAGGCCTCTAGACGAAGGGGACTCGCAAACAATGAAACTGTTGCAAATCGGTGGTGGAGGTAACCGGGATCGAACCGGTGACCTCTTGCATGCCATGCAAGC
>CAWUMP010000107.1:0-8041 GCA_963923385.1 uncultured bacterium
AGATCCTCTCTGGTCTCGTGGGCTCGGAGATGTGTATAAGAGACAGATTTCCTTTCAATTAATCGTTGCGCGCGCGAGGTTGCCAGCGATTGAGCAACAAGGCATTTGAAATCACCGACACCGAACTCAGCGCCATCGCCGCACCAGCAATCATCGGGTTCAGTAAGCCCAACGCGGCCAATGGAATTCCCAACACGTTATACACAAACGCAAAAAAAAGATTCTGACGGATCTTACGTAAGGTCGCACGCGAAAGATCAATGGCATCGACAACACCGGATAAATCGTTATGCATCAGCGTAATGTCCGCCGCTTCCATCGCGACGCCCGTACCGCCGGCCAGCGCAAAACTCACTTCAGCATGCGCTAGCGCAGGCGCATCGTTTACCCCATCACCAGCCATCCCCACACGTTTACCTTGCGCACGTAAACGATCAATCTGCGCGAGTTTTTCTTCAGGCATGACCCCCGCCATCCAGTGCGACACGCTCAATTGCGTGGCGATGGCCTGCACGCTGGCCGCGTGATCGCCCGACACAATCCATGGGGTGATACCCATCGCAACCAATCGTTGGATCGCCGAGGGTGTGCTGGGTCGTAAGGCATCCGCGAATCCAAGCCAGCCCAAGAAATGCCATTGCGCATGCGTCTCGAGCGCTACCCCCACCACGGTGTTTCCCGCGCTGAATAATTGCGCGAGTGCATTGTCATCAAACGCCACACCTTGCGCACGCAAAAACTCCGCCGATCCCAAACACGCGTTTTGCCCTGGTTGCGTTTGCGTCAATGTTATTTTTGCGCTGACCCCGCGCCCACCATGCGCGATAAAGTCGTTGGTTGGAAGGACACGTAAGGCGGCAGCCTGCGGTGCCGTCATCATCGCTCGAGCAATTGGATGCTCGGAACTGGCTTCAAGACTCATGGCGACTTGCATCAGGTGATCCATCGAGACATCCGCTGCAGGCACACACGCCACCAACGTGGGCAAACCCAGCGTGAGCGTGCCAGTTTTATCCAACACCAAGGTATCGATATGCTCTGCCGCTTCGAGCGCTTGTGCGTTTCGAATCAACATGCCGGCACGCGCGGCGCGTCCCACACCCACCATCAATGCCGTTGGTGTCGCCAGACCCAAGGCACAAGGACAAGCAATGACCAGCACCGCAACCGCAGGGACCAACGCTGCACCAAACTGACCATGCATCCACCAATGCACGAGCAGCGTGAGCAACGCCAACACAAGCACCACTGGCACAAACACCGCCGAGACTTGATCCACCAAACGTTGGACCGGCGGTTTTGAGCCTTGTGCTGCGCTGACCATGCGGATCATGCCCGCGAGTAAGGTCTCTTGACCTACCCCAGTGGCTTCGCAATCTAAGCGCTGCATGCCGTTCATCGTCCCCGCAAAGACGCGCGCACCCTGCACTTTTTCAACCGGCATGCTCTCGCCGGTGAGTAAAGCTTCATCGACCGCTGATTCGCCGCGCACAACGCGCCCATCGACCGGTATCGCATCTCCGGGACGAACCACAAACATCATGCCGGGCAACACGCTGGCTAAGTCAACCGACTCTAATCGCCCCGCACGCTCGACCCATGCGACTTGTGGTTGTAAGCGCATCAATGATTCGAGCGCCTGTGCAGTGCGCGACTTGGCATGTGCTTCCAAAAACTTACCAAGTAATACTAGGGTCATCACCACCGCAGCGGCTTCAAAGTACAAGTGCTCGGGGCGATGCAATAACCAAACGGCAACCGAGAAGAAATATGCGCTACTTGTGCCCAAGACCACCAACACATCCATGTTGGCCGCACCGCTGCGCAAACTGGTCCATGCACCTCGATAAAAACGTGCACCTGACCAAAACTGAACCGGCGTTGCTAATAGCCACTGCAACCAAGCCGGCAGCCAACCGTGATGCGCATTAGGCGATATAAACATCACCATCATCTCGATTAAAAATGGCGCCGCAAACACACCGGCCAACACAACATCACGCAACGCCGCGCGATGGGCAGCCGCATGATCACGCCGCTCGCCCTCGGCAAGGACATGGGCATCGTATCCCGTATCACGCACGACCCCAATTAAGCCCGCTGCATTGATGGCTGTCGGTAAAAACCGAATGTGCGCGCGCTCAGTCGCCAAATTCACATTGGCCACCACACCAGGCACTTGATTGAGCTTTTTTTCAATCCGCACTGCACATGCAGCACAAGTCATCCCCTCAAGCGCCAGATCGATCTCTTGCATGGAATGTGCCGCTTGATTGGATTGAGACAACGTCAACGTCATCGTGACGACCTTTTATGTATAATAAAAATGTTTTATAAATAAATCTGGCGTGGGCAATCAACATCACCGTCGCGACCGACTTCACCGCCCCCACGCTTTACGCCGTACCCTTCAATTCACAAGCCACATTCTGCAGGCAAACGCTTCTGTTTGGCGATGGGTTGAAATTGACCATCGTTGATCCACATCAACAAACCCCAACCCAATCGGCCTAAGCTCAGATTGCATTCTCAACAAAAAACAGAAGGAGTCACCATGTATAAAAATATTCTTGTTCCCACCGATGGCTCAAAACTGTCTCTCAAAGCACTCAAACACGCGGTGCGTCTTGCCAAGTTATCCGGCGCCAAAGTCACTGGCGTGTATGTCATGCCCGAATACCAACCACCGGTGTATGGTGAAGCGGCAATCTACATGCCCGAGCTTTCTCCAAAACGCTTTAAAGAAGCCACCGCTAAACAAGCCAAAGCAGCGTTGGAGGCCCTAGCCACCGAAGTCGAAAAAGCCGGCGTTGGTTTTACATCGGTCAGCTTAATTGATGGGGATCCATGGCGCGGTATTTTGCGCACGGTCACAAGCAAAAAATGTGATCTCGTGGTGATGGCCTCACACGGTCGTCGAGGTATTGTGGGTCTGTTACTTGGCAGCGAAACCACCAAAGTCCTCACCCACAGCAAAGTCCCAGTGCTGGTCTGCCGTTAACCAGGTATTCATCACCACACACCGCGGCCACTCCCGCGGTGCTCTTTTGCATTGAACTGATTGAGGTAACCATGACGCACTTTCATGCCGTCGCTTGGATTGATCACAGCGAAGCCCATGTTTTTCAGTTAAACGAAGAGACGGCTGAACGCACCTTAGTGCATGCCAGCGCAAAGCACCGTCACATTCATCACCGAAGTGGAACCCTCGGCAGCGGCAAGGCCCCAGAGGATATGGCTTACCTTGATTCGGTGGCTCAGGCCCTCGAAGGCGCAAGTGAAATTTTAGTAATGGGCCCGGCCAACGAAAAACACGTGCTTAAAAAACATCTCGATGCCCATCACGCAGCGATTGGCGCAAAAGTCATTGCCGTTGAAAACGCCGACCATCCCAGCGATGGCGAAATTTTGGCCTATGCACGCAAATTTTTTGTTGCTGCAGACCGCATGCATCTGCGTAAATAATTACGCTTTCGGTGCTGTGTAATCGCGCACAGCACCCCATCACCAACACAACCAGGCGGTACGCAAAGTTTGCGCGATGCTTGTGGCACGCGCTAAACCAATGAAGCCAAAGCCCACCACCACGCTGCCTGCAAGTACGCGTAACCAAGGTCGATGCAAACAAGCACGCAAGCGCACCAAACTTAATCCCGCAAGCATCAAATGAGGTACCGTACCCAAACCAAACGCCAGCATCACGGCCGTGCCGCCAGTGGCTGATCCAGCAGTGACCGCACTAACCAACATGGCGTACACCAATCCGCACGGTAACCACCCCCACAGCGCGCCAGCCAGCAACGCACGATACGGCGTCTCGATCGGCAGCATGCGTGCAGCCAGCGGTTGCACATGGCGCCATAACGGCTGCCCCCATGTTTCGGCGTAGGTAAGGAGCTTGCTCCAACCGGCTAAATGTAAACCGATCAACACCATCATCAGCTGTGCAATCACAAACAGCGCAACACGTACATCGAGGACACCAATCAGCCACACCCCCCCCGCACCCATCGCGCCAGCAACTGCACCTGCTGCGCCGTAACTCAACACGCGACCGGCATTAAATGCCAGCAATAAATACCAAGGGCGCCGCGTTGGAATGCCGATGATCTGACCGGTCGTATGACGCGTAAATGCAGCCAGTACGCCACCACACATACCAACGCAATGCACGCCGGAGGCTAAGCCAAGCAAAAAACCCGCCGTCATCAACCCAATCAGCATGCGTGCGTTAAATCAATTTTGAATACGCAGCGCGCTGGCGATGACGCAAATAGCGATCAAACACCATACAAATCGCACGCACGAGCATTCGTCCCCTCGGCGTGACCACAATCCATTCCGGGGTGATCTCAACCAAGCCCTCTGAGGCAAATGATGCCAACTCGTTTAATTCATCGGCAAAGTACCGATCAAAGCAGATGAGATATGCATCTTCAATCGATTCAACCGACAAGCGAAAATGGCAGCTCAGAGCTTGGATGACTGCGCGACGCAACAAATCATCTTGCGAGAGCTCGATCCCACGCATGACGGGCAATTGTCCGCCCGCAAGGGCGTCATAGTACGCGTCTAAAGTTTTTTCATTTTGATAATACGTGGGTCCCACCCGACCGATGGCTGACACACCAAAGGCCAACAAATCGCACTCGGGTTGACTCGAATAGCCCTGAAAATTTCGATGCAAGCGACCCTGACGTTGCGCAATCGCCAATGCATCCTCGGGTTTAGCAAAGTGATCCATCCCGATATACAAGTAACCTGCACGCGTTAATCGTCCGATAGCTAGCGTCAGAATTTGCAACTTAGTTTCAGCAGAAGGTAGATCCTCTGCTTGAATTCGCCGTTGCGGCTTGAATACTGTGGGTAGGTGCGCGTAGCTGTACAACGCAATCCGATCAGGCGCCAGTGCAATGACTTGCTCTAGCGTGGTATCGAAGCTATCCAAGCGCTGTAACGGTAGCCCGTAAATCAAATCTAAATTTACCGACACAAAACCACTGGCTCGCGCCTCTTCAATCACTTGGCGTGTTTGCGCTGCGCTTTGTACGCGATTCACTGCTTTTTGTACGCGCGGATCAAAATCCTGTACGCCGATCGAGACACGATTAAATCCAAGCGCTGCAAGTAGCGGGATGGTGCCTGGTTCGAGTTGGCGCGGATCCAGTTCGATGGCACATTCTGCATCCGGGGCACGGACAAAGGCCTGATCTATCGCGCGCATTAATTGGCGCATCTCGTCGTGTGACAAAAAGCTGGGCGTCCCGCCGCCCCAGTGCATTTGACAAATGCTGCGCTCTTGCGGATCGAGTAACTGCGCGCGCAGCGCAATCTCTTGGCAAAGGCTATTGATATACTTTGCCGAGCGGGTGTGATCACGCGTCACCACCTTGTTGCAGGCGCAGTAATAACAAATGGTGTTGCAAAAAGGCAGATGTACATACAGTGAAAGCGGTACTGTCATACCGCCGACGTTGCGCTTACGCAGCCAATCGCGACTGGCTGCTGCATCAAACGCTTCTACAAACCGATCAGCGGTCGGATAAGAGGTGTAGCGCGGCCCCGGTTGATCATATTTTTGAATCAATACGGGATCGATCACCAACGCTGAGGGGTAGGATGATTCGTCAGGCAATACCGTCGGGGCATTCATACAACGGACTGTGCCAGTTTGCGCAGACCAATTATTGACGTGCATCAAGTGCAACGTGACCACGTGAAAACATCTCACCCCCTTGGAGGTTCCGCCCGAGTGCAGCATCGCACTGCGTGGGTGATACTCGCGCTGATTGGTAGCTTGGCACTGATCGCACTCAACATTGCCGCGCTCACCTTAGGTTGGGGCGAGCCCGTCTTAGTGGCGGTGAGTATCGGCTTGGACTTATGTACCGTCGGCGTTGCCTTTTGGTTTGCTTGGCGCCAAGCCATGCTCGCCGAAGCCACGATGCTGGAACGCACCACCGCGCAACGCCAAGAAACAGCGCGGATGCAAGCGGCTTTAGAAGACTCCGAAGCTCGGTATAGCGCCATTTTGGATTCAGCAATGGATGCCGTCATTACAGTCGATGCCTCGCAAACTATCTTGGTTTTTAACCAAGCAGCAGAACACGTGTTTGGATGCGCACGTAGTGAAGCGATTGGGGGACCACTGGCGCGTTTTATTCCGCAGCGTTTTCGCGAGACGCACGCCGGTCACGTGCAGCGCTTTGCCCAAACCGGAATCACCAACCGACGAATGGGCGATGCCACCGTGCTGATGGCCCTGCATGCACACGGCCACGAGTTTCCGATCGAAGCGTCGATTTCGCAAACCAACAGCGACGGTCGGCCGCTGTTTACGGTGATTTTGCGCGATATCACCCGACGTAAGCTCGACGAGGATGCGCTGCGACGCTCGCAACAAGAACTGCGTGATTTATCGGCACAGGTTCTACAAGCGCGCGAAGACGAAAAGACCCACATCGCACGCGAGTTACACGATGAACTGGGTCAGTCCCTCACGGCACTCAAGATGGATCTGGCATGGTTGCGCCAACACTTAACTGCAGAGCACAGCGCGTTATCTGCGCGCGCGGCGCGGATGAATGAAACCTTGCATGCCACCGTGCTTGCAACGCGACGAATCGCCGGTAACCTGCGCCCGCTCATGCTCGATGATCTTGGCTTAGCCGACGCCGCCGAGTGGTTGGTAGAGGACTTTACGCAACGCAGTGAAATGACCTGTGATGTTGAGATTGCTGATCACGATCAACTTGGCGAAGTCTCTAGCGTTGTAGCCACTGCGCTATACCGTATCTTGCAAGAATCGTTGACCAATGTCTCGCGTCATGCCAATGCGCGCCACCTCAACATTCGTTTGCAGCGACTCGGGGCGTTCGTGCAGCTGTGCGTGGAAGATGATGGGCGCGGCATCCTGCCTGAGGATCGCGCTAAACCGACCTCCTTTGGCGTTCGTGGCATGCAAGAACGTGCGCGTTTTCTTGGTGGCACCCTAGAGATCACTGCAGGACCTGCCGGCGGCACGCGACTGTTAGCTACACTACCGGCACAACCTGAGCGGGACACCCCATGATTCGCTTGCTACTTGCTGATGATCACGTGCTGGTACGCGAAGGCTTAAAGCAAATTTTAAATGCCACGAGCGACTTACACGTTGCCGCCGAAGCTGGTGATGGCAACGAAGCACTGGCCTTTGCCAAGCAAGAGACCTTTACCCTGGCGCTCTTGGATATGTCGATGCCCGGCATTTCAGGCATCGAGCTGATCAAACGATTACGCCAACTTCAACCGACGTTAAAAATTTTAGTCCTGTCGATGCACGCCGAGCAGCAATACGCAGCGCGCGCTTTCAAAGCCGGTGCCGCAGGCTATCTCACCAAAGACAGTGCCCCCGATCAATTGGTCCAAGCGATCCGAAAAATTGCAGCCGGTGGTGTCTATGTCAGCGCCCATGCGGCAGAACAACTTGCCCTTGATGCCATGCCTGGCCATCAGGCGCTTGCGCATACTTTACTTTCAGACCGTGAATATCAAATCATGCGACGACTCATTCAAGGCGATTCACTCACGGCCATTGGGCAGTCCTTACATCTAAGCGTCAAAACGGTGAGTACCCATAAGACGCGTCTACTGCAAAAAATGCAGCTCAGCGGGACCGCTGATCTGGTGCGCTACGCATTGACTCATCAACTGATCGATGAATCAACGCACGAAAAGTCACCCAACGATCACATCAAGCCCACAGACCCGCTTTAAACATGATGGGGTAGGAATTTTCCTACCCACAGATTCAGCCGCCTCTGATAGGCAAGCGCTAGCCCCCGCGGCACACTGTCAGCCAATCGCGTTCAAATCTACCCCCGTTCAATCGAACCCCAAG
The DNA here is from genome assembly GCA_963923385.1 of uncultured bacterium. Classification (GTDB taxonomy): domain Bacteria; phylum Pseudomonadota; class Gammaproteobacteria; order Burkholderiales; family SG8-39; genus SZAS-79. The sequence goes on from CAWUMP010000107.1 coordinate 7,880, forward strand.
GAGCGTGCAATGGCTGTGATCGCCTTTACAAATCCGCGTCCATCCCGCGCACGCCCGCAAGGCGCGAGTACCAAAACGACATGCGATAGCAGCACTAAAAAGTTCGACGTCTCTTGCTCGAGCTGCAATCTGCGCGAGCTGTGTTTACCCACGGGCATGAAT
>CAWUMP010000108.1:0-8031 GCA_963923385.1 uncultured bacterium
ACATAAGGATAATAAGCGCGCGTATCTGCGCAATAAAACCAATCGGTATCAGCGGCAGCAGCAGGTGCTTGTACGACTTGCGCGGGTTGCTGAATATAAACCGGCGGTGCGGCTGGCACGACCACCACGGGATAAGGACGCGGATAGTAATACGGTGGGTAATAGGGCGAACCGTAATAACTATGATAACCCGGACCGCCCAAATACACGCCTAAGCGCACACCACCGTGTCCATGACCGTAGCCGTGGTAATAGAAACCATCGGCTTGCGCCTGCGCAGAAAAACCCGCGATCCATGCTGCTGAAATAAGCACAACCATCGCACGTAAAAACTGCTGAAAAAACCTGAAGGTGTTCATTGCCCCTCCGTGTGTTTCAGGTGGTTAGACCAGCGTAATGAACCCAAGCAGGGGAAGATGTAACAAATTGTCCCAAGCTGTGAGCCACTTGCCCGCCCCGCCAACCCGTGACACGCGATTTAGCGGGGATGAGTAATAAACGCGCGAATCGCCGATCCGAGGACATCATCGGCCGTATTTAAATGCGCAATGATGGAGGTGTGGTTGTGACCCGGCCGTTGCACAATGCGCGGCGCCCGACCGAGCTGAGTGGCCAGCTTGTGGGCCAGTTCTAGGCAGTAAATATCGAGCAGCGGATTTTCGAATTCTGCAATCGCAATAAAGGTCGGCATACTCGCCTTCGCCCAATGCAGTGCCGAAGCTGTTTCATATTGGCTAGCATCGGTGCCGTAATAGGCCTCTACCTTGCGTGCGTTGGGATTATCCGGACGGTTGTCGGCACGTACCCGACCACTCACCACAATCAGCCCAGCAACCGGCGGCGCCAGTTCTGAACCCGGCGCCCCATAAGCGCAAGCCGCCGCATGCGCAGCCCCGGCAGAATGACCAAATAAAAATAAACGCTTCGGATCGATTCCCAGTTCTTGCGCGTGGTTGACCGCCCACTGGGCTGCCAAGGCCACATCCGCTGTTCCGCCGGGATAAGTTGCTGCTGGCGCTAAACGATATTCAATATTCAGAACTGCAACACCGTGGCGTGCCAAATACCAACCAACATTGGAATACACCTCGGCTGAGCGATCTTTTTCGCCATCCACAAACGCCCCACCGTGCACAAACACCACCACCGGTGCAGCGCTCGCACCTTGCGGTAAGTACGCATCCAATACATGGCGCGGATCTGTGCCGTACACCAAATTCTTACGTGCAGTCACACCGTCTTTAGGCGCACGTTCGAGCACCGGACCAAAGGCTTCAATCATTTGCCGTACATGACCTGGCACGTTCGTCGCCCAGCGTGGACCCACCTCGGCCATCAAGGCGCGAACGGATACAGGAATGTCCGGACCAAGCGGTGGCGTTGGGCTTACCGATGTCATGACTGAGTCCCTGAAAAATTGATCCCTACAAATTTAAATTGCGAGACCTCTTCCATTGCGTAACGTACCCCTTCGCGCCCCCAGCCACTTTGCTTTACACCACCAAAAGGATACATATCTAGTCGAAACCGACTCGCTTCGTTAATCCATAACGCGCCAGCATCAAATGCATCGGCCACATGCAATGCCGTATCTAAACTGGAAGTAAAGCACGCACCTTGCAAACCAAACTCCGAATCATTGGCTTGTCGTAACGCATCTTCTAAATTAGCTGCGCGCTGCACGACCACCACCGGACCAAAGGCCTCTTCGCACAACAATCGCGCTCCCTTGGGCGCGTCCACCAAAATACCTGGCGAGACCACGGCTCGATCACGGACCGGAGCTAAGGCCACATGTGCGCCTGCGGCAACGCTGTCATTAAACATTTGCATCACCCGCTGCGCGGCAGCCTCACTCACCATCGGACCCACATCCACGCCAGGCGTCTCAGGTAAACCGACTTTCAGGTTTTTTGCAGCGGCAACAAACTGCGTTAAAAATAAATCAAACACAGGCGCTTCAACAATCACGCGCTGCGCAGAAATACATTGCTGACCACTCGCTTCAAACCCAGCACGTGCGATTTTTTGTGCGGCATCGGCAATATTGGCATCGGCTAAAACCAGATTGGCCGCATTCGAGCCAAGTTCGGCGCTGAATTTTTTCGCCCCTGCTGCACGCGTCAATGCTTGCGCTGCCGCCACACCCCCCGTCAAGGTCACCACCGACACCTGTGGATGCGCAGCCAAGGCTAACGCTGCAGCACGATCGCCAGGAACCACATTAAACAAGCCCGGGGGCAAGCCCGCCGCGATCGCTAATTCTGCTAACAACAACGCCGTTTCAGTCCCTGCAGGATGTGGCTTCACCACCACCGCATTACCAGCAGCCAATGCCGGTGCAACTTTTTGAATCAGTAAATTTGCTGGCGCATTAAATGGCGTAATCGCACCGACCACACCAAATGGGATGCGTCGCGCCATCCCCAAATGCCCCGCACCGAGTGGTGCTGCATCGACGGGTAACAATTCACCGCGCCACACCGATAACTCTGCAATGCACGCACGCAAAAAATCAGACACACGCCCCGCTTCAAACGTGGCGGCTTTGCGTGGCTTACCAATGCCACGCACAATACTTTCAATCAACGGGCCACTGTGCGCAGAGACCTGAACTGCAAACGCTTCTAACCACGCCATACGTTGCGCCGTGGTGCTGCGTCGATGCAACGCAAAGGATTTGGCAGCATCTTGCACAACGCAATCAACATAAGCTGCATCGGCATCAGGCAACGTGCCCAGCGCAGAGCCATCCGCAGGATTGGTGAGTGGTAAGCGAGGTAATTCAGCAACTACAGGTAAGCGTTGTCCTGCGGCAAATCCGGGCACATCGATGTTCATACTTTAGCCATCCCACCTTGCGCTTGACCACGTTCGCGTTCGACATGCATGCGAACTAAAAATAATAAGAGCGGATGAATCCCCAAGGCCACAATTGCGGGGGCATCAAAACTCACGAGCAGTTCGCGCTGGCGTCCAGACACATGATGTCGATCTGCATAGGCTACTGGATCAGCAAACCACGCATCTCGCGCTGCACGATCATTGGCCATTTGAAACAGCGCCCCCGTGAGAGAAGCAAGTTCAGGAGCCACTTGTGGGTAATGCGGTTTCACACCTTGTTGTGGCGTGCTCCACCAACCCAATGACGCGTAGTTGTGATGCCAACTTGGATTGAGTTGCACAACATCTGGTACGCGCTCACCCAGTAAACCTGCTGCGACCGACCAACAACGTAATTCAATATTGCCCGTGTCATCTAACAAAGCTTCTTCATAACCGAGTAAGGTGCGCAAACGACCCTGTCGTAGCGGCACGAGCACACTTTCATCAAACGCAAGATCCGGTTGGGCATAACGATCCGTTCCTGGAAAATGCGACATCCCGCCACTGGCCATCACCACCGCACGTATCCCTAACGCGGCCAACGAACGCCCCAATGCCTGGCCAAACAAATAGCAACGCTCCATGGTGGGTTGTGGCGGTAAATACGCGTTGACATATAGGGGTAACACCGGCGCAGCGCCAATCCCCAAATGAGTCATCGGAATGCCCAGCGCGTAATCAATTTCTGCGGTGCTGGTGAACGCCGGATCAAATCCAGCGCGGTATAAATCTTTGACGACAGCAAACGCGACTTCACTGGCGATATTGAAATCAAACGTTCGGCCTGCAAATGTGCCGCGACCCTTGCCACCCACATGTAACGTAAAGGGTGGTGCGCAGTTAGCAAAAAATTGCTGCGCATGATCGTTACCAATCACAATCCACAGATCAGGCTTGAGTGCTTTTAATTCTTCACCAATGCGCGCACCAATTGCCTGCACTGCGGCGATCGTATTTTTATCCTCTGTCTCTGGCTGCGTAAAAAATTGCGGCGCGTGCGGCAACATACAACCGCCCAAAATCCAAGGATTGATTGTGCTCATGCCTTCATCCTAAAAAATTCAAGTGTCCAAAAAACCTGCGTGATGCGCGTGTCATTCCATCTTGAAATTGGCAAGCTTGGCTGCGCGGGTCCATCGCTCAATTTCACTTTTCACGTGCGCACCTAAAACCGCAGAGGTGCTGCCAATGGGGGTGGCACCCAATTGTTTTAACCGCTCACGAAAATCAGGTGCATCAACCGACTTGGCCACCTCAGAACTAATCTTGTTCAATACTTCGGGTGGCATATTGGCAGGACCGAACACGGCATACCAAGCAGTCACCTCGAATCCACGAAATCCAGATTCAGCAAAGGTGGGCACATTAGATCCTGGCAAACGCATCGAAGCAGCGACCGCCAACGGACGAATTTTTCCAGACTTAATATGTGGATCAGCGCCAACCGACTCCACCGACATAAACGCCACCTGACCACTGATTAAATCGACCAGCGAAGGACCCACCCCTTTGTAGGGCACATGCGTACCTTGAAAGCCGGCCAAACTCGCAAACAACGCTGCACCTAAATGATGAGGCGAACCATTACCAGCCGAGCCGTAGGCAATCCCAGGTTTGGTTTTCGCGTATTGCACAAACTCCGCTAACGTGGTCGCTGGCACTGCGGCATTGACCACTAACATATGTGGAATGAGCGCAACCAACGACACGGGCGTGAAATCTTTGATTGCGTCGTAGGGTAAATTCGGATTCAACGCAGGCGTAATCCCATGCGTGGTGGTGGCACCCAACAACAAGGTGTATCCATCCGGCGCAGAACGCGCAACAAACTCCGAGCCGATGGCTCCTGCAGCACCCGCTTTGTTTTCAACCACCACCGATTGTCCGGTGGCATCGCCCACTTTTTGCGCGACCCCACGCGCGATTAAATCTAGCGCACCGCCCGGTGGGAACGGCGCAATCAATCGAATGGGCTTGTTGGGATAACCTTGCGCACACACATTGAGCGAAGTTAAGAGCCACGCGATGAACACGGTGCCAGCAAAACGGCATCCGCTTTTTAAGAGACGTGCGAAATGAAAATGCATGACGTTTCCACTCAATCAGGTGTTAAACCGGAATCACTAATAAGGTGTCAATACGATGCGAATCAAGTACCACGGTGCGTTCTTTAAAGCGCAATTCGCCAGCCACATCAACGACCACATCATCATAAAAGCCAGAGATAAATACATCCTGCACACCGGTGGTCCTAGTGGTACGCACGATCGCAAAATTGGTATGCAAACGCCAACCGCTATCGACTTCACCTTTGTATCGTATGGATGAAATCAGATGCCGATACCCATGCGGCTCGTAAATATTGGCACGACGCAACGACAAAATTCGATCGTGCAACATCCCACGCCCTTCGCAATGCATGAGTCCCGCCGGCCAATCATTGGCTAGCGCATCACGTGTCAAGATACGATACAAGGCATCGGGCGTAAAAAAATCGGGCCACGCTTCGAGTAAGTCGCTGTCAATGCAATCGACATAGTCGGCATGCAAACGCGACATGCGCGCTTCAATTTGTTCACGCATCACAGTCCCATTAAGCCGCGATAGGCTTTCCAAAATCCACGTACCGAAGCTTCACTCACGCGGCTTTTTTGTGACTCCACCGCACGACCACCCATTTCAAGCACCGCGCTGCGCGCCCCGTCTTGTTGAATCGAACGCTGCACAAAGTTACCTACCGCCCCATCTTCCATCGATACCAAGCCGGCCGGCCCCACCAAATTACTCTGCATCAGCCGCATCCGTTGTTGCTCGGGCGTGTCATCTTCGTAACCAAACAAAATCCATTGCAACTCGGTTTCGTTAACGCCCTTGGGTACCACCAAACGTACCGCCAGCGCGTTTTGCACCTGCTGCACAATAAACGTCGGAAAAATACCCTGAATGGCATGCGTCACACCATCTTCAAACTCGGGCCACACTTTCAGTAAACCACGATCTTGCAAATCAAAATCGCGATTCATCGCGCGCAATGCCGTGCCTTGATATTCGCTGCCCTTGGCCTCATCCGAAGCCATTTTTGACCAACTGATATGGTGGCCACCTGAATCCGAAAGATCTAAGGCACCATCCATGGTTAAGCGGTTTAAACCAAAGGTTGTAAAAAACGTGTGCAACAAACTCGCGTGGTACGAGTCCTTCACGTTTTCAACATACAGCTTCCAGTTGTTGTGCAGATACTGCACATAAGCACCAATCACTTTAATGGGTCGATGAAATACACGCGCAATGTGTCCAGTCATCCGTGGCCCCAACCAATCGCGTAAGGGTGGCACTGTGGATGAAAACGTGGCGAACACTAAGCCGTTCAGCACCTCAACACGCAGACGGACCAAGCCGTGTTTTTCCATATCAAAGTCTTCGGGCATACCGCCCTGACCACGCACACCGCGTTTAAACGCAATGCCCTGCAACTTGCCATCAAAGTCATAGCTCCAGTTATGGTAGATGCAGGTGAAGTCTTTTTTATTCCCACGCCCATCGATACACAATAACGAACCACGATGTGCGCAACGGTTTACAAATACCTTGACTTGCCCTTGCGGATCGCGCGCGATGATGATCGGCGTATCGCCAATATGGTTCGTTTTGTAATCACCCGAATTCGGCACTTCTTGCGCGAGCGCGACAAAATGCCAAGTGTCGCCACGGAAAATTCGTTGCTGTTCTTGTTGATAAATTTCGGCATCCGTATAAATACGAAACGGCACGCGCGACTCACCTTCGGTGGGCCACTCAAGCGGTGGTAATGCGCTCGGCGTAGGAGTTGTTGAAGATGCATGCATACAACGACCTCTCTATTAAATTTGAATGGCTTCGGCGCGATTACGTATCACACGCAATAGCGACAAGCCGGCTAACATCGATGTTTTGGGATTGTCTGCAAACGGTTTGTTACGTAGTTCGATACGCATCGAGCCAAACGCACCTTCCGCTTCAATGAGATGCGTGTTGCCCTGCGCAGTGGGATCGGCGTTCAGTGACACCTCCGTGGCCTCAAACCCCACGCCCGCTAGCGCGATCGTGGCAGCCACATTGGCATTTTGTGGAAACCGCGTGGCCGCTTCGCGCGCATCACAGCGCATAAATTCAGTCGGCGTACTCACCGCATTTAAATCGATCAGAGTTTGCGCGTGCGTGCCCTTCCAAGCCAATGGCAGTTTGCGCGAGGTGTAACGCACTCGCGTGAGGCCCGCTAGCCGCGCCGCTGCCAAGCCATCCATCCCAGCAACCGCACCAGCCGGGATCAGTAATTTCTGGGCGTGCGTTTGTGCTGCTGCCTGTAAGCGTGCAAAGAGCGCTTGATCAGCGAGCGCGCCCACGGACGCAATCAACACATCCATTCCGCGGGCTAAACAAACCTCACCGTGCGCACTCACTGCAGCATGTCCACCACATTCGACGGCAAGGTCAGGCACATCCTTTAACGCTTCCAGCGAAGGCATCACTTCAACTTGGGCGCCGGCAATCGGCGCGAGGCGCGCGCGCGCTGCTTCGAGCATTTCTACACGCTCGATACAGCTTAAGTGCACGTGCGGATACATGGCATGCAGTTCACGCACCAAGTACGTTCCGATGGCACCGGCTCCAATAATCACCACATGTTTTAGGCTCATCACGCTACCCTACCGTACATCGCCAACTTATGCGCATCGCGATGCGAAACGCGCATTAACGCCTGGCCGCGATAAAACACGCCTAAACCCACGCATCCCACCTACAATCTGCCAATGCGTGGACGTTTGCTTTATATCGTGGGCGCCTCTGGCGTAGGTAAGGACAGCGTGCTGAACTGGGTGAAAGCTCATTTGCCGACGGACGCGCGCGTCCACTTTTGCAAACGCGCAATCACGCGCCCTGCAAATGCAGGGGCAGAAACACACGAGTCCCTCACTGCGCAGGAATTTGCCGCGGCATTAGACCACGGTGAATTTGCCATGCATTGGCAAGCGCACGGCTTGGATTACGGCATCCGAAACTCCATCCACGACGAACTGACCAAGGGAACCACGGTCGTGGTCAGTGGTTCGCGTGCGTACCTACCAACGCTGCGGCAACGATTTCCATCGGCAGAAATCATTCAGA
>CAWUMP010000109.1:0-7962 GCA_963923385.1 uncultured bacterium
GGATGGTCAGGTGGCGAAAGATGGGGCTGGTGCACGTCACTCTCCGTTTACTGCTGCATTACTTGAACATCTCGCTGATCCGCAAGACATCGCAGTGGTTTTACGTAAAGTGCGAGAAAAAGTGCTCAAAGCAACCAAAGGCGAACAGCAACCTTGGGATTACGGCTCACTCACTGGTGGTGAGTTGATTTTGTCAACGATCCGTCCTACCACTGGTCGTTAGGATGCATCTTCAATCTTGGACTTGCTTGCCGCGCGTTTTAAAACATGCGGCACTTAGTTGCGCGCTGGTGTTGCTCTCAACGACATTGCAAGCGCAAAGCACTGCCACTTGGCCAAACAAACCGATTCGTTGGATCGTGCCCTATGCCGCGGGTGGATTTGCCGATGTGCGTGCGCGTCGTATTGGGCAGGATCTTGCGCAAGTGTTGGGTCAATCAGTAGTGATTGAAAATAAACCGGGCGCAGGGGGTGTGCTCGGTACCGATTTGGTTGCGAAGTCTGCGCCGGACGGCTACACCATCGGGATGGGTAATTTGGCGGCGCTCGCCGTCAATGTGAGCTTAATGAAAAAATTACCTTACGACCCCGTACGCGATGTGATGCCAGTGGTGTTGATTGAACGTAGTCCATTAATTTTGACGGTAGGCCCATCGCTCACGGTGCGCAGCGTGCAAGAGTTGATTGCGCTCGCGCGTAGTCAACCGGGCCGGGTGAGTTTTGCCTCTTCGGGTGTGGGTGGTGCGCATCATTTGTCGGGCGAGTTATTACGGCAACGCGCTGGCGTGGATTTAGTGCATGTGCCATACAAAGGCGGTGCGCCAGCAGCGGCAGATGTGATGGCGGGTCATGTGCCGATGATGTTTGAAATGGGTTATGCCGCCTTGCCGTCGATAAAAGCCGGAAAAACTCGTGCGTTAGCTGTGACCAGTACACAACGTGTTGCGCTAATACCGGATGTCCCAACCATGCAAGAAGCGGGTGTGCCCGATTTTGCGTCCTATAACTGGCAAGGGCTGATCGTGCCCGCAGGTACGCCGATGGCGATTGTTACGCGACTGAATCGCGAATTCAACGCGATCCTTGCTTTACCTGAGCAACGTGAAGCGATTGTCTCGACCGCAAGCCAAGCGGGTGGTGGAACGCCGGAAGCATTTCGCGAGTTTATTCGCGGCGAAACGACGCTGTGGGCACGCGTGATTCGTGATGCCCGGATCCAGCCCGAGTAAGCAGCGCAGCAGCACTGCGCGCTGATACACACCATGCTTTCTTATCGTCATGCATTTCATGCAGGCAATCATGCGGATGTTTTAAAGCACGCCATCCAAGTGTTTGTCTTGCGCCATCTATCGCAAAAAGAAAAGCCGTGGTGGTTTGTCGACACCCATGCAGGCGCGGCGACCTACAGCTTGGATACGCCTTGGGCGTTAAAAAACGCGGAGTTTGAAAGCGGAATTAGTCGCTTGTGGTCACCCCCGGCGCTGCCCGTAGACCCCTCGGCATTGCCCGCAAAACCCCCGGCGCTGCCTTTGGGCCTGCAAGATTACGTCGATCAAGTGCGTGCCTTGAATCCGCAGGGTACGTTATTGCGCTACCCGGGTTCTCCGCAGTTGGCGTTACAGCTGGCGCGTCGTACCGATCGGTTACGTTTGTTTGAACTACATTCCACTGAAAGTCGTGTGCTCGCTGGTTACTTCAGCGCCAGTGGGTCGCAGGTACAAGTGCAAGCGGGCGACGGTTTTGTTGGATTGCAATCGGTCTTGCCACCTCCCTCACGCCGAGGCTTGGTGTTAATTGATCCCTCTTATGAAGACAAAAACGATTACCAACGGGTGCGTACGGCTTTGACCGAGGGCTGCGCGCGTTTTGCTACAGGCATTTATATGGTGTGGTATCCCCAAGTGCAGCGACGCGAGTCGGCGCAATTTCCGGCCGTACTCAAGCGTTGCGCACCAGGGGATTGGCTACATGTGGCGCTGACGGTGAAAGCGCCAGCAGCAGATGGTTTTGGTTTGCATGGAAGTGGCGTGTTTATTCTCAACCCACCGTGGACCTTGCCGCAGATGTTGCAAGAATGCTTACCCGTGCTTGTGCAAGCGTTGGGTCAAGACCGTCATGCAGGATTTACGCTGGAACACCAGATCGCCTGATGGCATCGCACTAAAGTCGTGCGTTTATCTGCAGATACGCACCAATCTTGTGGTGCGTGATGGCTCCGCAGCATATTTCTTCTCGCCTGACGTATCGCTGAACATGGTCAGCGCCTTGTTTGTAAAGGCATTACACAAATTTTGTGATGCGTTTTCCTTGGGTGGCACAGCCCATGCAATACCTGCATGGCTGTATTCATTCACCTTTCGGGAGAGATCGCATGCAACGTCGTGGATTTTTAAAACACGTCACATTAGGTGCCGCAGTTGCCGCGGCTTTTGTCTATGGACCGACTGCTTTTGCGCAGAGCACGGTCAAAGTCGGCATCTTGCATTCGCTATCGGGCACGATGGCAATCAGTGAGACCGTTCTCAAAGATGTGGCCTTGATGGCCATTGAAGAGATCAACGCCAAAGGTGGCGTGATGGGTAAGAAGCTCGAGCCGGTGGTGGTGGATCCAGCCTCTAACTGGCCGCTATTTGCTGAAAAAGCCAAGCAGCTGATCGCACAAGACAAGGTGTCCGTGGTGTTTGGTTGCTGGACTTCGGTGTCGCGTAAATCTGTGTTGCCTGTATTCAAAGAAATGAATAGCTTGCTCTTTTACCCAGTGCAGTACGAGGGTGAAGAACTTGAAAAGAATGTGTTTTACACCGGTGCTGCGCCGAACCAACAGGCCATTCCCGCGGTGGAATATTTAATGAGCAAAGAAGGTGGCGGTGCGAAGCGTTTCGTATTGCTCGGTACGGATTACGTCTATCCACGCACCACCAACAAAATCTTGCGCGCCTTCCTGAAGTCGAAGGGCATCGATGAAAAAGACATCGATGAAAAATACACGCCATTTAGTCACAGCGATTATCAAACCATCGTGGCTGATATTAAGAAGTTTGCTGCAGGTGGCAAGACCGCCGTGATCTCAACCATTAACGGTGACTCGAATGTGCCGTTCTATAAAGAGCTCGGCAATCAAGGCTTGAAGGCCACCGATGTACCAGTGGTTGCGTTCTCGGTGGGTGAAGAAGAGCTGCGTGGTGTCGACACCAAACCATTGGTGGGTCACTTGGCTGCTTGGAATTACTTCATGTCGCTGAAGAATCCAGCGAACGATGATTTCAAGAAAAAATGGGCGGCCTACGCCAAGGCCAAGAAATTGCCTGGTGCTGATAAGCCACTGACCAACGATCCAATGGAAGCCACTTACATTGGTATCTACATGTGGAAACAAGCGGTCGAGAAAGCCAAATCATTTGATGTTGATAAGGTGATCCCAGCCGTGGGCGGTCAAACATTCAAAGCACCCTCGGGCTTTACGGTGAAGATGGATGAAAAGAACCACCACTTGCATAAGCCGGTGTTTGTGGGCGAAGTGCAATCCAATGGTCAATTCAAGGTGGTATGGAAAACCCCCGGTCCGGTCAAAGCCGCGCCTTGGAGCCCATACATTCCTGGTAATGACAAGAAAAAAGGCGAACCCGAGTAATCGGTCGCACCTAGCGCATGCGGCTCCCTTGACGGGGAGCCGCTATGGCCGAGAGATGATTTTGTACGCATGAAACAGATCGTACGAGAGGAACCGATGTATTTCATGCAACGTAAGTATGCAAGCTTGATGCGTGTGTTGTTCGGCTTACTTGTTTTATTGGCTGGCACAAAGCATGTGTTGGCCCTGTCCTCACAGCACATCAGTGCGTTGGTCAGCGAAAACAGTCAAGCACGAATGGGCGTGCTGACTGCACTGGTCAATGCTGGTGATACGCAATCGATCGTGTTTTTGCAAGCGCTCTCCGATGGGCAAGTGCAAATCTCCGCAAGTACACGCCGCGTCTATGTATTGGTTGACGATAAACCGCAAGACGCGATTACTGCCCAAGCCGTTGCCCAGTTACCTGATGACGCGGAAGAAGTCGTCGCCAACAACGTGATTCGTCGTGAACTTGCAGCAGCGATTGCGGCATTGCAGCTGCAAGCAGCTGATCGTTCGCAACGTTTGAACGCAGCAAAAACCCTACAAGAAGAAGCTGATATCGAACGCTTACCTGCGATTGTGCGAGCACTCAATGTTGAACGCGATGTTGAAATCCGCGCCTTGTTGGAATTGATTCGCGCCAAAATGCAATTGGCCAGTCCAGATAAAACGCTACGCATGGCTGCCATTCACTCTCTGAGCTCGAGTGAAAATCCCGCCACCAAAACGGTGTTACTCGGATTGCTAGCAAAAAAAGAGGGCGCGTTTGTAGAAACAGACAGTGATATTCGTGCTGCAGCACAACGGTCGCTCGCCGAAGTGGAGGCGCGCTTAGCCAAGGGTGAGCGCATCGGACAAATTTTTAGTGGTATTTCTTTGGGGTCGATTTTATTACTCGCTGCACTTGGGTTAGCCATTACGTATGGATTGATGGGTGTGATCAATATGGCGCACGGCGAACTCATGATGATTGGTGCCTATGCGACTTATGTTGTTCAAAACTTGGTGCGTAGTCACGCGCCCGATTGGTTTGCTTGGTATTTGCTTGCAGCGGTTCCGGCTGCATTTTTTGCTGCAGCCTTGGTTGGCGTAGTGCTTGAGCGCACGGTGATTCGTTGGTTGTACGGTCGACCGCTCGAAACCTTGTTAGCAACTTGGGGGATGAGCTTGGTGCTGATTCAATCGGTGCGTACTTTGTTTGGCGCGCAAAACGTACAAGTTGAAAACCCGCGTTGGATGTCTGGTGGTATCGAGTTGATGTCGAATGTGGTGTTGCCCTACAACCGCATCGTGATTATTGGATTTGCCTTCGGTGTGCTATTACTGGTGTGGGTCGTGTTAACGCGGACACGGTTAGGATTATTTGTCCGTGGCGTCACACAAAACCGTGCCATGGCTGCGTGCGTTGGTGTAAACACAGCACGTATTGATACTTGGGCGTTTGCACTGGGTTCGGGGATTGCGGGATTGGCCGGTTGCGCGTTATCGCAAATTGGAAACGTCGGCCCAGACTTAGGGCAAAGCTATATCGTCGATTCATTCATGGTGGTGGTGCTCGGCGGTGTAGGACAACTTGCCGGGACCGTGTATGCCGCGATGGGCTTAGGCGTAGTGAATAAATTTTTAGAAGGCTGGGCAGGCGCGGTGATTGCAAAGATCATCGTGTTGGTCTTCATCATCGTATTTATTCAAAAACGTCCGCAAGGTTTGTTTGCGTTGAAGGGGCGCTTTGTCGATGGCTGAGACAGATCACTTACGCGAACAGTTGGCGGCCTATGCAGGGCGTCCGGCGCTCTACGGTCCGCGTGGCTGGACAGCCATTGCCATCGCGTTGGTGTTGATCTGCGCAGTGGCGCCGCTGGCCAATTTGCTGGTGCCTGCAGGCAGTGTGTTTCATCTATCCGATTTCAGTGTCTCGTTGATCGGCAAGATCATGTGTTACGCCATCGTGGCCCTGGCCATGGATTTAATCTGGGGATATGCGGGCATTCTTTCGTTGGGACACGGTTTGTTTTTTGCCTTGGGTGGTTATGCATTTGGCATGTATCTCATGCGCTCTATTGGACTCGATGGTGTGTACAAAAGTCCGCTGCCCGATTTCATGGTGTTTCTCGATTGGAAAGCCTACCCTTGGTACTGGAGCATGAGCGATCAGTTTTGGTATGCCGCGCTGTTATCCGTGGTGTTTCCTGGGTTGCTCGCATTTGTGTTTGGCTTTTTTGCGTTTCGTTCGCGCATTAAAGGTGTGTATTTTTCAATCATCACGCAAGCGCTCACCTTTGCCGCGATGCTGCTATTTTTTCGTAACGATACGGGCTTTGGCGGCAACAATGGCTTTACCGACTTTAAGCGCATACTCGGCTTCCCGTTGCACACGCCAAGCATGCGCATGACTTTGTTTGTGCTCTCTGGCGTAGCGTTGATTAGCGCATTGTTGTTAGCGCGTTGGGTCGTCACTTCAAAGTTTGGTCGTGTGCTTATGGCGATTCGAGATGCCGAGTCCCGCGTGATGTTTTCAGGCTACGATCCGCTTTGGTACAAGTTGGGCATTTGGACCTTGTCGGCGATGTTGTGTGGCTTAGCCGGTGCGTTGTATGTGCCGCAAGTTGGCATTATCAATCCGGGTGAAATGTCTCCGGCGAATTCAATTGAAATCGCGATTTGGGTTGCGGTGGGCGGGCGAGGTACGTTAATTGGTGCCATCGTCGGTGCATTTTTAGTCAACGGTGCACGCAGCTGGTTTACGGTGGCATTTCCTGAGTATTGGTTATTTTTTCTTGGCGCGATTTTTATTGCGGTGACCTTATTTTTACCCGATGGCGTGGTGGGGCTGGCACAACGTCTGCGCGCTCGATTTGAGGCGCGCGGTAAAAACGTACCTGCACATTCAACGACATGACAACCTCTGCAATGCCACCGAACAATCAACACGGTACGGCGGGTCCCGCAGCGGTGGGTGCTGGACGCATTTCAAATTCTGCCCTCGATCTCAGTCATGGACCCATCTTGTACTTAGATGACATCACGGTGAGTTTTGATGGCTTTCGTGCCCTCAATGCACTGACGTTGACGGTCGATGCCGGAGAGCTGCGTTGCATCATCGGTCCGAATGGTGCGGGTAAAACGACCATGATGGATGTGATTACCGGAAAAACACGACCCGATGCAGGCACTGCATTTTTTGGGCAAACCATCGATTTGTTGCGCTTCACCGAACCGCAAATTGCACACGCGGGTATTGGAAGAAAATTTCAAAAACCAACGGTCTTCGAGCAACACAGCGTGTTTGAAAATCTCGAGCTGGCTATGAAAACTGACAAGCGTGCGCGGCATAGCTTGTTTGCAACGCTCGATAGCGCGCAACTTGATCGCATTGCGCAAACCTTGCGCCTGATTTGTCTAGATGATGCTCCAGACCGGGCCGCCGGCTTACTGTCGCATGGTCAAAAACAATGGCTTGAGATTGGGATGTTGTTGATGCAAGAGCCACGTTTATTGTTGCTTGACGAACCCGTGGCCGGTATGACCGATGCAGAAACCGAACGTACTGCAGAGTTGTTTCTAAAGCTGGCTGGCACGCACACCTTGATCGTGGTTGAACACGATATGGCGTTTGTGAATTCCATCGCCCGAACGGTCACGGTGTTGCATGAAGGACAGGTGCTTGCCGAGGGTGCCATGGATGTCGTGCAAAACGATGCGCGTGTCATTGAAGTGTATTTAGGACGCTAATCAAGATGCTGCGTATTGCCAATATCAACCAGTATTACGGCGGCAGTCATATTTTGCGCGACGTGAGTATGGATGTGCCAATGGGTGCATGTACCACCGTTTTGGGTCGCAATGGCGTGGGCAAGACGACATTCTTAAAGTGTTTGGTTGGGCAAGTGCCGGTGCGTTCTGGGACGATGCATTTTCAAGGCACAGACATTACGGCATTACCGCCTTACGAACGCGCGCGTCTGGGTATTGGCTATGTGCCGCAAGGCCGCGAAATTTTTCCGCGCCTCACCGTCGAAGAAAATTTGCGTATGGGGTTAGCCACCAAGTCGGCGCAGGCGCCAATACCTGCGCGCATTTTTGAGATGTTTCCAGTACTGCATGATATGCGCTCGCGTCGAGGTGGTGACTTATCGGGTGGGCAACAACAACAGCTAGCCATTGGTCGTGCGTTAGCAGCCGATCCCACATTATTAATTTTGGATGAACCCACCGAAGGCATACAACCATCGATCATCAAAGAAATTGGTCAAGTGATTTCTCGCTTAGCCAAGAGTGGCGAGATGGCGATTTTGTTGGTTGAGCAGTACTATGATTTTGCCGAGTCGTTGGCCGACCATTATGTG
>CAWUMP010000110.1:0-7917 GCA_963923385.1 uncultured bacterium
ACGGCGACCACCGAGATCTACACAAGGAGTATCGTCGGCAGCGTCAGATCTGTTTAAGAGACAGGAATTACCGCCGCGCACAATCTCGATCCGCTCGATATTGTCTAAACTTACTTTATAAAACTGCGTGGTTTGATAAAACGGATCGTGGATCGGAACGCCATCGAGCAACATCAACACTTTGGCATTACCCATGCCGCGCATTTTAGTTTGCTGGCCCGTAGGATCTGATTGAATGGCTGGTGCGCCCGTGAAATTTAAACTCGGCACACTGCGTAATAATTGATCGAGTGTTTGCGCGGGTGAACGCCGAATTTCTTCTTGCGTGAGGATCGTGGTGTTTAAGGGCATCGCTTCAACACCCGCATCACCACGACTTGCAGAGATCATGATGGCCTCCATCTCCAGCGATAGCGGCGCTTGGGCGGCCGCTTGCGTCACGAACAAGGCAAGCCCCAACACGCTGACGCGAGATCCAATTAATAAAACCATGGCTAGGGCATGTCGCCATAGCGAGTCGATCAATGACATTGATTTCTCCAACACCGATTGTTCTGCGCGAGGCAGAAAACTGCGCACGCGGTAAACGCGATGCGCGCGGATTTACCCGATCAGCGTGGTGTTGGTGGTCCGCGCGGTGGCGGTGCAATACAAAGATAAACAACGCGGCGTGGCGCTTGCGTTGTGGGGACAACGCACACCGCATCTAGCGCACGCCAAGCTACGCTGCTTGGCGACACATCGATTGCCGCATCTGCGCCAGAAAGTGGACACAAGGGGCACTTAAAGCCGCTCTCGTTACTTGCCGGTACATCGGTGGACGCATCCGCCGCGATCACGCGCTTCAGTCCATCGCTCGCGCAGACTTCGGTGAAAAGTGCTTTCTGTGGCGCGCCAAGACTTGCCGCGAGTACAGGACCAAGGTTATCAAATACAAACAACAGCAAGGCCAATCGGGCCCAGCGGCTCAGGTCGCGACGAAAATGCATGCGCATCAACACAGTGGCATGGCACCCATCATTGGCATGCGGTCGGCATTCAAATCGACGTGATTAATGTTTTTTTCCACCGTGATCGCCGTGTCCAGCATGACCGCTTGCGCCAGCCCCCATGGCTCGAACTTCGAGCTCGATTTTGACAGCGCCGGCTTTTTCAAACTGCAAAGTGACCGGCACTTTATCGCCGGCTTTGAGTGGGGCGTTGAGTTGCAGCAACATCAGGTGGTATCCGCCGGGTTTGAGTTCGAGCTTACCGTTTGCGGGGAGCGAGATGGATTTCACTTCGCGCATCTTCATCACGTCTTTTTCCATCGTCATTTCGTGTAGCTCGGTTCGACCGGCCATCGGGCTTGACGCACTGATTAAACGATCGGCTTGTGCGTTAGCGTTATGCGCGGTCAAAAACCCTGCTCCCGTGCTCGCGCCAGGCGGTGTCGCACGGGTCCACGGTGATTCGATACGTACGGGAGTGGGTTGAGCAACGGCCGTGACCGCCACAAACAACGAAAATAAAAAACCTGCGATCCGCGTCGATCGGTGGATCCATCCATGAATGGACTGCGGCCAATCCATGCGTGGGGCCGTCTTACGTTGGGTCAGCATGCATTGGATCAGCATGCGTTGGGTCAGCATCGGTTGGGTCAGCATCGGTTGGGTCAGCATGCGTGGATTCATGGCTCAAATTTTAGCATCCCCTGCACAGTCACTCGATGTTCGTGGCACATGCAATCCACGCATTGAGGCTGTGGCAGAGATGCTTTACATTGGCGCAATGAAACTGCATACCCTTGGCACCGGCGGCCCACGACCGGATCCTGCGCGTCATTCTTCATGTCATGTGCTGCATGCTGCGCAACGACATGTCATTCTCGATTGCGGTCGCGGCGCAATTTCTGGATTAGCGCGCGCGCAACTTCCGTTTGCAGACATCGATCTGATGTTGCTGTCGCACCATCACGTCGATCACATTGGTGAATTCGCCAACTACCTGATCACCAGTTGGATTGCCGGACGCCGCAAACCTTTACGCGTGTTTGGTCCCCCAGGTACCGCAGGCATCATCGATGTACTCACCAAGCAAGTGTATGACCGCGATATCGCGTTTCGGACTGAAGGTGAAACAGCTTTTGGTCCGTTCATCGGTGCAATCGTCACCGAAGTGGAAGAAGGCGTTGTACTCGAAGAAAACGGCCTCAAGATTTCTTGTACTCGAGTCGAACATGGTCACGGCTTGCCGTTTGGAAAAACTTTTCTATCGCGCTGGATTTGCCTGTCTTGGCGTATCGAAGCCGAGGGCAAGGTGTTTAGCTACAGTGGCGACGCAGTGATGTGCGATGCGCTCGTGAATGCTGCACGTGAAGCGGATTTACATTTGCAGTGCTGCTACATGGCACGCTCTGAATTACAAGGCGCACATTTTTCTGGGGTTGGAAAATACACGCTCACGTGTTCGGATACTGCCGGCAAGATCGCTGCGCGGGCCAAGGTCAAACGCATGGTACTCACACATTTTCGACAAACCACACCAGCACTGATTGAAGAAATGCGTGCAGATATTGCTAACGATTTCTCAGGGCCCATCGCTTTTTCTAACGACGGCGATCAGTTCGATATTTAACGCAGTCGAGGTTAATCTAGCTTTGCGCCCGTAGAGACCACCAGTTTTTTCCACTTGGCTGCTTCGTCTTGAATCAGGCGCGCAAACGCAGCCGGCTCCATGGCCCCAGGCTCCGAACCCAACCCCATCAAGCGCTCTGCCACATCGGGTTGCTTGAGGGCTTTGTTGATTTCGGTGTTGAGTTTGATCACGATATCCATCGGTACACCAACCGGGGCAACCACCCCACCCCAGCCAATCACGTCATAGCCCTTCACGCCCGCTTCATCTAACGAAGGCAGTTCAGGCAACAAGCGCGAGCGCGCTTTACTGGTGACCGCGAGTGCACGGGTACGTCCGCTTTTTACATGCGGGATAGCAGAAACTGCCGTATCAAACATCAGTTGTACTTGCCCACCGATTAAGTCGGCTTGCGCTGGCGCAGAACCTTTATAAGGCACGTGGGTGAGATGCACACCGGTGAGTTGATTCAATAACTCGCCGGCTAAATGCGGTGGACTGGCGTTACCAATCGATGCGTAATTCAGCGCGCCTGGTTTGCTGCGCGCTAAGGCAATGAGTTCAGCCACTGATTTTGCTGGGACTGCGGGATTGACCACCAACACCAACGGAAACGAGCCGAGCAGTGCAATCGGTGAAAAATCTTTGCTGAGCTCGTAAGGTACTTTGGGATACAAGCTTGGGTTAATCACTAACGCCGCAGGAAAATACAACAACGTATAACCATCGGCTGGCGCTTTCACCAACAACTCGGCGGCGATGTTGCCACTTGCGCCAGGTTTGGCTTCAATCACCACTGGTTGACCCCAAGCCTCGGTGAGTTTTTGTCCCACCAAACGCAATTGTGTTTCACCACCAGAGCCCGGTGGAAAACCAATCAAGATGCGGATGGGTTTGTTTGGATAAGATGACGCTTGCGCCATGGCCGCGTGCGTCGCGCCACACAACCCAGCGGCAATAAGTAGAACCAGCGCGCCACGCTGCATGCGCGATAAAACAGTTTCAATGCTCAACATGTTAAGTTGTCCTTAAGTTGAATCGCGCTGCGCCACACGTGCATCTTCTTCTTCCTGCAACTGACGCCAAAACACTTTGCCTGTCGCCGTGCGCGGCAATGCCTCTACAAAACGCACGACACGCGGCACTTTGTACGCCGCCATCGTGGTGCGCGCCCAAGCGATCAATTGGTCTTCGGTGCAACGCTGCCGTGCTTCAGGTTTGATGACCACCACAGCGGTCACTGACTCCCCACGATACGCATCACGCGTAGCAATCACGCAAGCCTCTTGAATATCTGGGTGGCCATAGAGCATCGCCTCCACTTCGGCTGGCCACACTTTAAATCCTGAAGCATTAATCATGCGTTTTAAGCGATCGGTGATGAAGAAATAGCCTTCTGCATCGTAATAGCCCAAATCACCGGTGCGAAAAAACAGCGCCCCATCCCATGACATGAAAGCCGCTGCGGTGGCCTTGGGATCATTCCAGTATCCACGAAACACTTGCGGACCACGCACAATAATTTCACCCACTTCGTTGGGACCACATTCACGCGCCGTATCGTGATTAAACACGCGTGCATCGGTATTAAAAAAAGGAATACCGCCACATTGTTTTTTGGGGCGCTGCGGTGGATTAACATGTGTGGGCGCCATGGTTTCTGATAAGCCGTAGCCTTCCACAAAATCTAAGCCGAGTACGTCATGCAACTTTTGCGCGAGCGCCTCTGGCATGGCGGCACCACCCCCACCCAAAAATTTGAGCGACGACAAATCAAATTGCTCTAAATGGGGATGCGATAAAAAATCGACCATCATGGTGGTGATGGCAGTAAAGCTACTAATGCGTTGACGTTGAATGAGTTGCGCCGCGCAATCACGATCCCAGCGTGTCATCACGACACTGGTGGCGCCATATTGAATCGGCGTATTCATGCCCGCCTGCATCCCGGTGACATGAAACATCGGCAACACACCAAACACCACTGTCCGCGGTGTCACCGCGCGCCACAAACCAGCGCCCGTTGCGGTGGCTTGCACACTGCCATGCGTGTGCATACAACCCTTGGGTTTACCGGTGGTGCCCGAGGTGTACGGCATCACCGCCAGATCATCGACACCCGCTTGGTGTGGTTGCGGCAGGCACCCGAGCGCCAAGGCGCTCGACCACAACACCGCGCCATTTGGCGCAGTGCTTGCGCGTGCGGCACGCACAACGTCTGGTAGAGGTAAATCGGTTTGGGTGTCGATGTAGTCGCGATAAGCGGCGAGCACGCAATGTTGCAATCCGTTCGCTTGGTGCATCAGTGGCGCGATCTGTGGCCACAAGTCTTCTGCAGAAAGAATGACCTGCGACTGCGCGTTTTCAACATAATGCGCAAGCTCCGCGCTGCGATTCATCGGATTGACTGGCACCACCACCGCATCGGCACGCAGGATGGCGTAATAACCGATCACGTACTGCGGGCAGTTGGGCAAGTACAACAACACACGATCCCCATGTCGCACGCCCGCATGTTGTTGCAACCACCCGGCGAGCGCGCAGACCGCTTGATCGAGCGCGGCATAGCTCAGATCACGACCATAGTAATGAATGGCCGTCTGTGCGGGATGTCGCGCGGCACTGGCCTGCAAATTTGTATACAAGCTGGCGCGCGGTAACGTCAGTTGTTTGGGTAAATCAGCTGGCCAGTGGGGGAAATGGCGATTAAACATCGAGTCGGCTACTCAGCGATGAAGACGGCATTGTTCATCATGCAGGTACGCATTAAACCGCGTAGCGCTTCACCGCTTGTTCATCCCAGACAATACCCGTACCCGGTACATCCGGTATGTGTGCAAAGCCTTGGCGGATCTTGATGGGTGTTTGCAAAATCGGATTTGCCCAATCGACGTACTCAAGCCAATGTGCAGTTGGGGTGACCGCTAGTAAATGCGCGCTAATTTCTGGAAATAAGTGCGAGCTCATTTCTAAGCCTGCCGCTTGCGCGAGCGCAGCTGCACGCATCCATCCGGTGACGCCACCGATACGTTGCGCATCGGGCATCACAAAATCACAACAGCGCGCTTCGAGCGCCTGCGCCATTTGTTCTGGCCCCATAAAATTTTCGCCGATTTGTACAGGTGTGTGTAACGCTTGCGCAACACGTGCAGTGCCTAAAAAATCATCGGCACGCACTGGCTCTTCAATCCAATGCAACCCGCCTTCGTCATCGAGCATGCGTCCGCGTCGAATCGCTTCGTTGACGCTGAGTCCTTGATTGAAATCACACATCAAGGTGACCTCACGACCGACGGCTTTTTTTACTGCACGTAATGCCGCCAGATCCGCATGCGCATCGGCACGACCTAAGCGTAACTTGATGGCTGAAAATCCTTCGCGCAATAGCTGCGTTGCTTCGCGTGCCAACGCCTTCACGGGCATCAAGCCCAAGCCCTTAGAGTTGTATGCGCGTATCGGTTGTACTTGTCCACCCAACAAACGTACCAAAGGCTCGCCGCGCGCTTGGGCGTAGGCGTCCCACGCCGCCATATCAATGCCGCTCATGGCAAATAACACCAGGTTATGCACACCGAGTAAGGCGTATTTTTGACGTAGCTTTTTTTCTATTTCAAAGGGGGCGAGTGCATCGCCTTGCAACAGCGCGCCCATCGCTTCAACTAAGGCTACTAAAGGTTTGATATGCGCCGGGGCAATCGCAAACAGGTAGGCACGTCCAGTAACTGCGCTATCGGTCTGTAAATCGATCAGCACCAACGCCGCACGTTCAATCGCGCCGCTGGCGGTGTGCAAGGGCAAACGCATGGGCGCCATCACCGCACGCACACGCAGGCCACGTAGTTTTAACGGCACCGTAGGTTTCATGGACATAGACCTCCTCCAACAGAACCGCATTTTGGCATGGTGTGGATTGTGAACCGCAGGCTGTTCGCAAGTCACACACTGGTCTAGGATCAGTCCATGTGTTGCGCTCCGGCAAACTTGGGGCGCGCAGTGCCTCGGGGATGCCCCGCTTAATGTTTGAGACAAGGATGCGGCAATGAAACTGCAAGAGCTACGCGGCAAAATCGCGATCGTCGGTACAGGCACCTTTGGTGGCGGTGAGTCCCCTGGCTGGAGCGCGACCGAACTTCTAAGTGCTGCAGCGCACCGCGCGGTGGCCGATGCCGGTCTTCGCATGCAAGATATCGATGGGCTGGCCACCGCCAACCTCGATTCAGCGATGTGGCCACTCAATATCGTCGAGGCCTTGCGCTTGCGACCCAATTACATCGAGAGCACCAACATTGGCGGCTCAGCGTTTGTGTCGCATTTACTGCCGTCGATGTTTGCGCTGGCTTCTGGGCAGTGCAACGCGGTCTTGGTCAGTTACGGTAACAATCAACGCACCGCAACGTTTGCGCGTAAAGAGCGCGGTCGGGCGCGCATGATGCTCGATCCGAATCCGTGGGAAGCACCTTACGCCCCAGTGAATCCGCCCTCGTCTTACGCCTTAATTGCGGCGCGTCACATGCATCAATACGGCACCACACGTCGTCATCTTGCTGAAGTGGCTGTGGCTGCACGCAAGTGGGCGCAACGTAATCCAGAGGCCTTTGCACGCGATCCGCTTTCAATTGAGGATGTGGTGAAAGCGCGTATGTTCTCCGACCCATTTTCAGTACACGATTGCTGTTTAGTCACCGACGGTGGCGCGGCGTTTGTGATGGTGCGTGCCGAACGCGCGAAAGATTTAAAGAAAAAACCGGTGTACATCTTAGGCACTGCGACCGCAGCCACGCATCGCTCGGTGGCCGAAATGCCTGATTGCACAGTCACACCCACAGCGCTTGCAGCACCACGTGCTTATGCCATGGCTGGGCTTGGGGCAAAAGATATGCAGATGGCGCAAATTTATGACGCCTTCACCATCAACACGATTCTTGCGCTAGAAGATTTAGGCTTTTGTGCCAAAGGTGAGGGTGGGGCGTTTGTGTCAGATGGCGGTATCGCGCCGGGCGGACGCTTGCCCGTGAACACCAACGGTGGAGGTTTATCGTGTGTGCATCCAAATATGTATGGAGCGTTTGCAGTGGTCGAAGGCGTGCGTCAACTACAAGGCGTGGCCGGTGAACGACAAGTGCCCAACGCGCAAACCTGCGTAGTGAATGGCAACGGTGGCACCTCTGCATCGAGTCAAGCCGTGGCGGTGTTAGGTACCGCGGCCACGCTGTAAGACCAGAACCTTCACTCGACCTCAACCAGGAGCGCGCGATGACCGAGTCAGCCATTGCCTTACGACAACCGGTGGCCAACACCGCT
>CAWUMP010000111.1:0-7915 GCA_963923385.1 uncultured bacterium
AGGCGCGTAGCTCAGCTGGTTAGAGCATCACCTTGACATGGTGGGGGTCGTTGGTTCGAGTCCAATCGCGCCTACCAGCATCCTTGCAAAACGAAAAAGTGCGGCCTGTCCGCACTTTTTTTTGGCCGTCGTTTACGAGAACAACCATGCCAAACATTCGTCTTCCGGACGGTTCGGTCCGTCAGTATCCCGGCCCCGTAACCGTGGCCGAGGTTGCGCAATCCATTGGTGCAGGCTTGGCCAAAGCGGCACTTGCAGGCAAGGTCAATGACACGTTGGTCGACCTAAGCTATCGCATTGATGGCGACGTGGCGCTTTCGATCGTTACCGAGCGAGATAGCGAGGCTCTCGAGCTACTGCGTCACTCGACAGCACATTTATTGGCACATGCGGTTAAAGAGTTGTTTCCGCAAGCGCAGGTCACGATTGGTCCGGTGATCGAGCATGGTTTTTATTATGATTTTTCGTGCGCACGTCCGTTTACGCCAGAGGACTTGCAGGCAATTGAAAAGCGCATGAGTGAAATTGCTAAGCGCGATTTGCCGGTGGCGCGTTCGGTGTTACCACGCGAAGAAGCGGTGAAGTTTTTTCAAGCGCAAGGCGAGGCCTATAAGGCCGAAATTATTGCCTCGATTCCTGCCGGTGAAGATGTGTCGTTGTATACGCAAGGTACTTTCACCGATTTGTGTCGCGGCCCGCATGTGCCCACCACTGCCAAGCTCAAGGTATTCAAGCTCATGAAGGTGGCTGGTGCCTATTGGCGCGGTGATGCGAAAAACGAAATGCTGCAACGAATTTATGGCACGGCATGGGCAAAAAAAGAAGATCAAGAAGCCTATTTGCATATGCTCGAAGAGGCCGAAAAACGCGACCATCGGCGCTTAGCTAAACAACTCGATTTGTTTCATATGCAAGATGCTGCGCCTGGTTTGGTGTTTTGGCATCCCAAGGGTTGGATTCTTTGGCAAGAGGTTGAGCAGTACATGCGTCGTGTGTACCGCGAAAACGGTTACCAAGAGGTCCGTTGCCCGCAAATTCTTGATCGTAGTTTGTGGGAGCGTTCTGGCCACTGGGAGAACTATAAAGACAATATGTTCACCACGGCTTCAGAAAATCGCGATTACGCGCTCAAGCCAATGAACTGCCCTGGGCATGTGCAAGTGTTTAATCAAGGCTTACGTAGTTATCGCGATTTGCCGTATCGCTTGGGTGAGTTTGGTGCATGTCACCGCAACGAGCCCTCTGGTTCGTTACACGGGTTGATGCGCGTGCGTGGTTTCGTGCAAGACGACGGACATATCTTTTGTACCGAGGATCACATCCTGCCCGAGTGCGTGGCTTTTACCGCGTTGCTACAGCGGGTGTATCGCGACTTTGGCTTTACTGAGGTGATCTACAAGGTTGCAACCCGCCCAGAAAAGCGGATTGGCGAAGATGCACTGTGGGATAAGGCCGAGTCGGCTTTGATGGCTGCTTTGCAAGCGTCGGGCTGTGCCTACGAGGTTTCGCCTGGAGAGGGCGCCTTTTACGGTCCGAAGATTGAGTACTCACTTAAGGATGCCATCGGGCGGGTTTGGCAATGCGGCACCATTCAGGTGGACTTCAATATGCCGGCGCGCTTTGGGGCTGAATATGTCGCCGAGGATAACTCCCGTCGTACGCCCGTGATGTTGCATCGCGCCATCGTGGGCTCGCTTGAGCGCTTTATTGGTATTTTGCTGGAGAACTTTGCCGGCGCACTCCCTCTGTGGCTGGCGCCTGAGCAGGTGGTGGTAATGAGCATTTCTGAGCACCAAGCTGACTACGCCCAAGGCGTCGCCGACCGCCTGAAGGCAGCGGGTTTTCGCGCTGCCGCGGATTTGCGAAATGAGAAAATTTCCTATAAAATCCGCGAACATAGCTTGCAAAAGTTGCCTTACCAGTTGGTCATGGGCGACAAAGAAAAGCAGGCTGGAACGGTGGCCGTGCGTACGCGCGGCGGTGAAGATCTCGGCGCCATGGCGTTGGACGACTTCATCGCGCGCCTCAAATCTGAGGTGCAAGCGTCGAGCACGGCCTGATTTTTTTCCGTCGCAGGTTTGGGCGGTACGGTCATCGCGGCGACCGCAGGCGTGCCGCTTCTAAAGGAGTTTGCACTCATCGCACTCGATAGCCGCAGCGAACGTATGAATGGTCAGATCACCGCCCCAGAAATTCGGTTGGTTGGTGAAGATGGTGAGCAGTTAGGCATTGTCTCCATTGCGGAGGCCTTGCGCATGGCAGAGGAGCAGGAAATTGATCTCGTCGAGATCGCTCCCTTAGCTCAGCCGCCGGTGTGTAAGCTCATGGACTACGGTAAGTTCAAATACCGCGAGCAGAAAAAAGCCCATGAAGCCAAGCTCAAACAAAAGCAGATCCAAGTCAAGGAAGTGAAATTCCGCCCCGGTACAGATGAGGGGGATTACAAGATCAAGCTGCGTAACCTGATGCGCTTTCTTGAAGAGGGCGACAAGACCAAAGTCACGCTGCGTTTTCGTGGTCGAGAAATGGCACACCAAGAATTTGGCATTCGCTTATTAGAGCGAGTGCGCGCAGACCTCGATCCGTATGGCATCGTGGAGCAGTTTCCAAAGATGGAAGGCCGCCAGATGGTAATGGTGTTGGGGCCGAAGAAAAAAGAAATTAAGCCGGCGGGCAAGGTAAAGAAAGAGCCTGCACCGGCAGTCGTAAACGGCACCGAAGCGGCGTAAGCCAGTTCAGCCAAACCCGCTAGATCTGATGTTGATGTTGCGGGGTCGTTCACGCAGTCATGCTGGGCAAGTGTGATTGCGTTACAACGCATCGAACGGTAACGGATCGATGCACCAGCGATGTCCGGGTATCAAGCGCACGCGTAGCGGGCCACCCGGCGTTGAAGAAGAGAAGGAGTTGTAATGCCCAAGATGAAAACCAAGAAAAGCGCCTCGAAGCGATTCAAGGTGCGTGGCTCAGGCAGCATCAAGCGCGCTTCAGCCAACCTGCGGCACATCCTCACCAAGAAGTCGACCAAGCGTAAGCGTCACTTGCGCGGTACCACGGGCGTGCACGAAACCAATCTCAACGCGGTTCGGGCCATGATGCCCTACGCCGGTTAAAGGAGAGACGACATGCCAAGAGTTAAACGTGGTGTACAGGCGCGCGCGCGCCATAAAAAAGTTTTAGCAGCCGCCAAAGGTTTTCGCGGTCGGAGAAAAAATGTTTTCCGTATCGCCAAACAGGCGGTGATGAAAGCGGGGCAATATGCCTATCGCGATCGTCGGAACAGAAAGCGTACTTTCCGTGCATTGTGGATCGCGCGTATTAACGCGGCGGTGCGTGAGCATGGTCTGACCTACAGCAAATTCATGAACGGCTTGAAGAAAGCGTGCATTGAAGTTGATCGCAAGATGCTCGCTGATATTGCCGTGATGGATAAAGCCGCGTTCGCACAGATCGCTGGTCAGGTGAAGGCCCGTTTGGCCGCCTAACAGTCAGGCGCGCCATGACGATAAAGCGAGGGCGGGTCCCTCGCTTTGCATTTATGGCTCCATGAACGATGCGTGATCTTGATCCTATTGTTGAACGTGCGCTGGCTGCCTTTCGTGCAGCGGATGACGCGCCGGCACTTGAAAATGCCAAAGCGCTGTTTCTTGGTAAGACGGGCGAACTGACGGCGTTGCTCAAATCATTGGGCGGGCTCGAGCCTGAAGCGCGTAAAACGGCCGGCGCAGCGATCAATGCAGCAAAGACAGCCCTCGAGCAGGCGTTAGAAGCGCGTCGCGCCGATCTTGCGGATGCGCGTTTGCAAGCTCGACTCGCCGAAGAAGCGCTGGATGTCACTTTGCCAGGACGAGGTCGTGGCATTGGTGGCATTCATCCGGTGATACGCACCTGGCAGCGAATCGAAGAAATTTTCCATTCGATTGGATTTTCGGTGGCCGACGGTCCAGAAATTGAAACCGATTGGTGCAATTTCACGGCGCTCAACAACCCTGAAAATCATCCTGCCCGCTCGATGCAAGATACGTTTTATGTCGACCTAAAAGATGCCGATGGTCGCAATTTGCTGTTACGCACGCACACCAGTCCAATGCAAGTGCGCTATGCACGGCAACATCCGCCGCCAATTAAAGTGATTGCACCGGGTCGCACCTATCGCGTTGATTCTGATGCCACGCACTCGCCGATGTTTCATCAAGTCGAGGGATTGTGGATTGCAGAGGACGTGAGCTTTGCCGATCTCAAAGGTGTGTACACCGACTTTCTGCGACGCTTTTTTGAAACCGATGCGTTGCAAGTGCGTTTTCGTCCTTCATTTTTCCCTTTCACCGAACCTTCTGCAGAAATCGATATGCAATTTGCGCAAGGTCCTTGGAAAGGTCGTTGGTTAGAAATTTCTGGCGCCGGCCAGGTCCATCCCACGGTCGTCAGAAATTTTGGTCTTGATCCAGAACGTTATCTGGGGTTTGCATTCGGCTCTGGTTTAGAGCGACTCACAATGCTGCGTTATGGTATCGATGACTTACGACTTTTCTTTGATGGCGACTTACGCTTTTTACGTCAATTCGCTGCATAACAAAATCAACGTATGCAACTTTCTGAATCTTGGCTGCGTAGTATGTGTAATCCGCCGATCGATACGGCGGCACTGACGCACACCCTGACGATGGCAGGTTTAGAAGTCGAGTCTTGTGAACCGATCGCTGCTGCGTTTTCTGGTGTGGTCGTGGCTGAAGTGCTGCACGTTGAGCGCCACCCGAACGCAGACAAGCTATCGCTTTGTCAGGTCGCCGTGGGTGAAGCGGCGCCGTTGCAGATAGTGTGTGGCGCACCCAATGTACGCGCAGGAATGAAAGCACCGTTAGCGCGTGTGGGTGCCCAATTGACCACCGCAGATGGAAAAACCTTGTCGATTGGTGTGGCGAAAATGCGTGGCATTGAGAGCCAAGGCATGTTGTGTTCTGCGCGCGAACTTGGTTTATCCGAAGATCATGGTGGGCTACTCGAACTGTCCTCGCAATCCACCGTCGGCTCTGATGTACGTGCATTGCTTGCGTTAGACGATCAACGCATCACCATCAAACTCACACCAAATAAAGCGGACTGTTTATCTGTGCTTGGTATGGCGCGGGAATTATCAGCGTTGACAGGTGCGCCATTACAGGCCCCCATCATTCAACCTGTGCCAGCAGTTTCCGATGCGCGGTTTGGTTTTAAAAGCAGTGTCCACGATGCGTGCGGACGTTTTACGGGACGAGTGATCCGCAACGTCAATGCGCATGCAGCAACGCCGGAGTGGATGCGCCAGCGATTAGAGCGCGCGGGGCAGCGGAGTATTTCTGCGCTCGTCGACATCACTAATTTTGTGATGCTCGAAATGGGTCGTCCATTGCATGTCTACGACCTTGATAAATTGTCTGGAGAGATCGATGTGCGTTGGGGGCGTCAGGGTGAGCGTCTCAAACTGCTGAATGATCAAGTCGTTGACTTGGATGCATCCGTGCTGTGTATTACCGATGCTTCCGGGCCCATCGGCTTGGCTGGCATTATGGGCGGGGACTCCACCAAAGCAGAGCTCAGCACGCAGCACATTTTTCTGGAGTCAGCTTTTTTTGCACCGAATGTGATTGCCGGTCGTGCACGTCGTTTTAATTTTTCATCGGATGCTTCGCATCGATTTGAACGCGGTGTTGATTTTGATAATAACGTGGCTGGTATCGAACGTGCCACAGCCTTGGTGTTAGAGATTTGTGGCGGTGAGCCCGGACCCACGGTCGATCAAACTTGGCAGCTGCCAACGCGTCAGCCAGTGAAAATGCGTAGCGCACGTGCGTGCAAGGTGATTGGTGTGCCGATCACCGGCGATGAAATGGCAGATATTTTTTCTCGATTGGGATTGGCGCACACACGCGCAGGTCATGCGCAAGACGAAGTCTTTACTGTCACACCCCCTTCGTTTCGATTTGATCTCGAGATTGAGGAAGATCTCATCGAAGAAGTTGCACGCGTGTGGGGCTTTGAGCGTATCCCTGCACAACCACCCCGCGCGGTGGCAGCCATGCGCGCCCCACTTGAGTCGGAGCGTGGCTTGCATGCGCTACGCCATCGGCTGGCCGCCAGCGATTTTCAAGAGGTCGTGAACTTTAGTTTCGTCGATGCAGCTTGGGAGCGTGACCTCGCTGGTAACGCCGCGCCCATTCAAGTGTTGAACCCCATTGCAAGCCAACTCGCGGTGATGCGCAGCACGCTCATCGGCGGGTTGCTCGATAACATTCGATACAACGTGGCGCGCAAACAAGCGCGCGTGAGAGTGTTTGAAATTGGCCGAGCGTTTTTACGCGATCCCTCAGCGCTAGAAGGCCCGGTGACCGTTGCTGGATTGCATCAACCAATACGTATCGCTGCGGCGGCGTTTGGTGCGGCATTTGAGCCCCAGTGGGGAGTGGCTGAACGCGATGTCGATTTTTTCGACTTGAAAGCCGACCTTGAGGCGTTACTGGCTCCGCTACGCATTCGGTGTGTTGCTGCTGCGCATCCTGCGTTACATCCGGGCCGATCTGCGCGGGTCGAACTTGCGGGTCGTGCGATTGGCTGGATCGGCGAAATTCATCCGCGATGGCAAGCGCAGTTTGAGCTACCAAAGCCCCCGGTGGTATTTGAGTTGGATGCCGATGCGCTGCAACATTTGAAATTACCGCGGGCTGAACAGCCTTCGCGTTTTCCGGCTGTGGTGCGAGATTTAGCCGTTTTAGTGCCTGAGGCGACGCCAGTACAGGCCTTGCTAGATGCGATTGAGGCGGAAAAAATCAGCCTGATCCAGTGCGTTAATTTATTCGATTTGTATCATGGTAAAACGTTGCCAAAAGGGCAAAAAAGCCTTGCGTTTCGAGTAGTTATGCAAGATACTGTGAAGACATTAACGGACGCGGACGCCGACGCAGTGTTCGCCCAAATCACCACAATCCTGCAGCAGAAATTCAACGCCACCCTCCGTTCGTAAGCGAGTATCAGGGATGCCAACCACGCTGACCAAGGCAGAGCTTGCCGACCTTCTTTTTGAGAAAGTTGGTTTAAATAAGCGCGAAGCCAAAGATATGGTTGAAGCGTTTTTTGAAGAAATCCGCGGCGCACTCGAGCGTGGCGAATCGGTCAAGCTATCCGGTTTTGG
Organism: uncultured bacterium; assembly: GCA_963923385.1. Classification (GTDB taxonomy): domain Bacteria; phylum Pseudomonadota; class Gammaproteobacteria; order Burkholderiales; family SG8-39; genus SZAS-79. The sequence goes on from CAWUMP010000111.1 coordinate 7,166, forward strand.
CAATTTTCAGTTGCGTGATAAGCCGCAGCGTCCAGGGCGTAATCCCAAGACTGGGGAAGAAATTCCAATCAGTGCCCGACGCGTGGTGACCTTCCATGCCAGCCAGAAGTTAAAGTCTAGTGTAGAGGGCATGGCCAGCAATGGATCTGAGCCGCATACCGACGGCTGAACTCCCACCTATTCCAGCCAAGCGCTACTTCACCATCGGTGAAGTCAGTGAGCTGTGTGGAGTAAAACCACACGTGCTGCGCTACTGGGAGCAGGAGTTCACGCAACTCAAACCAGTCAAGCGACGCGGTAACCGACGCTATTACCAGCACCACGAAGTGCTGCTCATCAGACGCATACGCGAATTGCTATACAACGATGGTTTCACCATTAGCGGCGCACGCAATCGTCTGGGTGATTTGCAAATCAACGCGCGAGACTCCGTGCGCACAAACAGTCAACTAGATCGAACGGATGGTGTCGCAGCAACTAGTGCAAGTCCAGTTACATCGCGCTTAAATCGACCCGGCGGAAGAGTGTCTTCAACCCAGAGTGCGCGCGTTGACGTAAGCGCCTTACGCCGCGAGCTACAAGCCTTGCTGGCCGACATCAGTGATGTACCCTCGGCTGAATAAAATCCTCTGTGCAAGATTGATCTGCAGCCTGGAAGCGGATCGTCGCAAAATCCCCTCTGATATAATTCCAAATTCGGGGCGTAGCGCAGCCTGGTAGCGTACCTGCATGGGGTGCAGGTGGTCGGAG
>CAWUMP010000112.1:0-7911 GCA_963923385.1 uncultured bacterium
CAAGAACGATCACATTTCGCACAGCACTGGAACTTGCTCAGGCAGATGCCGGTGATTCGGCGGCACGCTTACGTGTTCGTTTGCTCACCCCATTACTCAAATTTAGAGCTTGTCGCGATGCACGTCGCGCGGCAGGCGATGCCATGGAAGTGCGTGGCGGCGCGGGATACATTGAGGAGTGGTCAGATGCCCGCGTCTTACGTGATGCGCATTTGGGTTCGATCTGGGAAGGCACCTCAAATATTGTGGCGTTAGATGTGATGCGAGCGATTCGACGCGAAGCCGCACTCGATGCATTACAACCTGCCTTAGAAGCGCTGATTGATGCATTGCCCACAGGCCCATTGCGTGAAGCGCTTGCATTGCAATTACAACGTGCCTGTCAGTTTGCACGAGACTGTGCCGCCAACAACGATGAAGCCAACGCACGACAAGCCGCCACCGGTTTGTATTACGCCAGCGCTGCTGTGTATTTAGCCGATGAAGGACATCAATTGGGTCAGCGTGAACACAACGCACGGCGTCAATTGCTCGCGGGCCTATGCATTGTGCATCGACTGCAGCCGCGCGATCCGCTGCAAAGCAGCCCCATCCAAAACGAACAACTCGTCGCTGATCAGTTATTGTCAGAAGCGCCCGTCAGCACGCAAATAACCAACGATTTACTTCAATCGATGTTTTTAAAAAGAGAGTGACATGGCTGGACCTTTATCGCATATCCGCGTTCTTGATTTATCCCGTGTGCTTGCCGGACCCTGGGCGGCACAAAATTTAGCTGACCTCGGTGCCGAGGTGATTAAAGTCGAGCGGCCAGGTTCTGGTGATGACACGCGGGGTTGGGGTCCGCCTTACATGAAAGACGCCAATGGCCAAGACACGCCAGAGGCGGCGTATTTTCTTTCTTGCAATCGCAATAAAAAATCCGTGACCATTGATATTGCCAGTCCCGCTGGACAAACGTTGGTGCGCGATTTGGCCAAGCAATCGCATGTGCTGATCGAAAACTACAAAGTCGGTACGCTAGCGCGCTATGGCTTAGGTTATGAAGACCTACGCAAGATCAACCCCGGCATCATTTATTGTTCAGTCACCGGGTTTGGACAAAGCGGACCGTACGCAGAACGACCCGGTTACGATTTTATTTTTCAAGGCATGTGTGGCCTGATGTCGATTACCGGTGAGCGCGATACCTTACCTGGTGGTGGCCCACAAAAAGTGGGCATCGCCATCACCGATGTCCTCACGGGCATGTACGCCAGCTTGGCGATTAGCGCAGCCATTACGCACATGGAACGGACCGGTGAGGGTCAGTACATCGACATGGCTTTACTCGATACTTTAGTTGCGTTTAATTCGAATCAAATCGTGTCGTATTTTTGTTCGGGCAATATTCCGAAACGTTGGGGAAATGCGCACCCGCAAGTGGTGCCGTATGAAGTATTTGCCACCTCGGATGGACATATCATTTTGGCCGTTGGAAATGACGGTCAATTTGCACGCTTTTGCGCGACAGCGGGCCATCCTGAAATTGCGCAAGACCCACGCTTTGTGACCAACTCACAACGCATCATCAACCGCGATGCGCTCATACCGATGATTAGCTCGTGGTTCAAACAACGTAGCAAAGCCGACTGGATTCAGGCGCTCGAAGCGGCCACCGTGCCCTGCGGTCCGATTAACAACATGCAAGAAGTATTTGAAGATCCGCAGGTACAACACCGCAACATGCGTGTCGATATTCCACATCCGCTCGGCACCACCGCACCCGTTGTGGCCAGTCCGATGCGTTTTTCTGCTACCCCAGTGGAATACCGTTTAGCACCACCGCTACTTGGGCAGCACAACCAAGAAATTTTCGCCGACCTACTCGGACGCAGCCAGGCTGATCTCGAAGCCTTGCGCGCAGCGGGCACCATCTCATGAGCGTTTAATCATGCGCGCCATTGTTTGTCACACCTATGGGCCTTACAGCAACTTAAAGCTCGAAGCGTTCCCTCGGCCAACGCTACCCGCTCGCGGTGTACGTATTGCCATCGATTACGCCAGCGTGAGTTTTGCGACCACGTTGGTGGTGGCTGGAAAATATCAACGTAAACCACCGCTGCCGTTTGTGCCTGGCACCGAAGTGGTTGGTATCGTGACTGAAATTGCTGCGGGTGTGACTGCCTGCACTGTCGGTGATCGCGTGTTAGCGATTTTGGATTGGGGCGGATTTGCCGAAGAAGTCTGCGTGACCGAACACACGGTCTACCGCTTACCTGCCCTGATCGATTCCACCCACGCATTACACGCCGGTATTTCTTATGGCACCGCGTATGGTGCGTTGGTCTGGCGTGGAAAATTAAACGCAGGTGAAAATCTCTTGGTGTTAGGCGCGGCGGGCGGAGTGGGCCTTGCTGCCGTTGAGCTCGGGCATGCCTTGGGTGCACGTGTCATTGCTGCGGCCAGTCATGCCGATAAATGTGCACTCGCCCGCGCACACGGTGCCGACGACACGATTAATTACAGCACCGAAGATTTACGTGAGCGCACCAAAGCACTCACGCAAGGGCGTGGCGCCGACGTGGTGTTTGATCCGATTGGTGGCGATCTTTTTGATACGGCTTTACGCGCCATTGCGATGGAAGGCCGCATGCTGACCATCGGTTATGCCAGTGGTCGTATTCCAAGCATCCCAGCGAATATTTTGCTCGTCAAAGATCTCACGGTGGCCGGATTTAATTTTGGTGCCTACGTGGGTTGGAGTCCGGTCGATGAGCGCGCGCGCTTCGAACCGCAAATGCGCGCCATGTACACCAAAATTTTTGACTGGGTCATCGATGGCACGTTGCGACCGGTTGTGAGCGATGTCTTACCCCTCGAACACTATGTACAAGCACAAGACTTGGTCATTTCACGTCAAGCCGCAGGCAAAGTGTTACTGAAGGTCCGCTGAGTATGTCGACACCAGCACACCGGATCTTGGTGGTCGATCCGATTGATCCGACGGGGATTGACGCGTTGTCTGCGCACGCGCAAGTCATCCGTGCAGTCGACTCACATCCGGATACGGTGCGACGGTTAGCGGCCGATTGCGATGCTGTGATTACACGCAGCAAATTACCTGAAGACATTTTCGAGCACGCACCGCGATTACGCGCTGTGACGATTCATGGCACGGGCACCGACCTTGTGCCGTTGACCCATGCCTGCGCTCACGGCGTGATGGTCGCCAATGTGCCCGGCGGCAATGCACCGTCCGTTGCGGAGCATTGCTTGATGGGCATGCTGTTGCTTGCGCGTAATTTTCGCAATATCGACACCGGTATTCGCACTGGACCGTGGGATGCCGCACGCGCCATGGCCGAACCGATGATTGAGCTCAATGGCAAAACACTCGGCTTGATTGGCGTGGGTCATATCGGTGCGCGTTTGGCCCACATTTGCGCGCAGGGCTTGGGCATGCGCGTGTTAGGTTATCGACGTCAACAACACTTATTACCCTCGAGCGTCACGCCAGCCACGCTGGATACGTTGTTAAACACCGCGGATGTGATTGTCATTAGCTGCCCGCTCACGCCAGACACACACCACCTGATGAACGCTGCGCGATTTCAACAAATGCAGCCGCATGCATTTTTAATCAATGTCGGGCGAGGTCCGGTGATTGATGAAGAAGCGCTCGTGCAAGCGCTACGTGCGCAGCGTATTGCCGGTGCCATGCTAGATGTATACGAGCATTATCGATTGCGCCCCGATCACCCATTATTTCAGTTTCCCAACGTTGTCCTCACCCCGCATTTAGGCGGCTCAGCGCGTGAGTCTCGTCGTAACGTGTCACGTATCGCCGCTGAACAAACCCTGCGTATGCTCGCTGGTGAGCCACCCACCCATTTCGTTAACCCGGAGACCCGACCATGGCAAGCAAAGATCTAAGAATCGTCGACATCAAGGCCTACCCCACCTCATTTCCTGTACCCAAAGCATCACAAGTCACTTTAGGGATTGGTACCTCCATTAAGCGCGATGCCGTAGTGGTCAAGGTCACCACCGCCGGTGGACTGGTTGGTTGGGGTGAATCCCATCATGGTCGCGCGCACACGGCCGTGGCCAAACTGATCGAAACCACACTCAAACAATTAGTGCTCGGCATGGACGCCAGCGATGTTGTGGGTGTCTGGGCGAAAATCTACAAAATGCAATTGGGTAGTCACGGCATGGGGGCTGGATGTTGTTTAGCCATGAGCGGCATTGATTGCGCCTTATGGGACATTCGTGGTCAGGCCGCTGGCATGCCCATTTATAAATTAATTGGTGGTTCGTTCAAAGGCGTTCCGGCTTACGCTGGCGGTGTGTCGTTGGGCTATCAACCACCGCAAGAGCTGATTGCCGAATTACAACCGCACTTAGATGCGGGCTACAAAGCCGTCAAATTACGCGTCGGTGACTCACCACAAAATGATTTGATGCGTATCGCTGCTGTTCGCAAACACGTTGGCGATGACATCGCGATTCTGACCGATGCCAACACCGGTTATCGCGTTGCCGATGCACGCGCTGCGATGCCTGGCATGGAAGAACTCAACGTTGCTTGGTTAGAAGAACCCTTTCCTGCACATGACTACGCCAGCTATCGTATGGCCGCTACATTTAGCAGCACACCGCTTGCGGCCGGTGAAAATCATTACACGCGCTACGAATTTAATCGGGTACTTGAAGATGGTTCGATCAGCATCTTGCAACCTGATCTTTCCAAAACCGGTGGCCTCACCGAGGCGCTACGTATTGCGCACATGGGCTCGGCCTATAAATTGCCGGTGCATCCACATAGCTCGATGACTGGGTTAAATCACGCCATCAGCATTCACATGCTGGCCGCAATTGATAATGGCGGTTACTTTGAAGGCGATGTCTCTAAAGCCAATAAGTTTCGCGATGAACTTTGCTCTAAACCGTATGAAATCGATCGACAAGGATTGGTTTGGCCCATCGATAAACCGGGCTTGGGTTTAGAGGTCGATGAAAACTTCCTCATCAAACATCCACCGATTGAAGGTCCTGGTTACGTCTAACTGAACAAGTACAACTTACCCCATCTTCCCCGTTTTGGAGAGCGCCATGACTTTACGTTTCCTCTCATCACCACGTCGCCTTGCGCACTGGGCGATCGCCGTTAGCTTCATGGCGATGCATAGCACCCTGTGGGCGCAAGCCTATCCCAACAAACCCATTCGTTGGGTGGTGCCCTACACGGGTGGCGGGATCACCGATAACGTTACCCGTGTGGTGACGCAAAAACTGCAAACCGCGCTTGGTCAAGCCATCGTGGTCGAAAATAAAGCCGGCGCAAATTCGATTATTGGTGTGGATAACGTGGCCAAATCACCCGCCGATGGTTATCACATCGTCACCGTGATTGCAGCGCACGCGGCCAATGCCACGCTATATCAAGGCAAGCTGCCATTTGATACGCAAAAAAGTTTTGCACCAATTTCTTTAGTCGCGATTGCACCGTTGGTAATGACCGCTAACCTGAGTATGCCGTTTAAAGATGTGCGTGAAATGATTGCGTATGCGCGTGCCAATCCGGGCAAACTCAATTTTGGTTCTTCGGGAATCGGCGCAGCCGCTCATCTGACTACTGAATTACTTAAACAAACGGTGAACATTGATCTGGTGCATGTGCCTTTTAAAGGCACGGCACCTGCACTCACCGCGCTGATGGGCAATGACATTCAAATCTTGGTCGATACACCGAGTGCGCTCATGCCGAATGTGCGCGGTGGCAAGATCAAAGCCTTGGGGATGTTCTCTGGCAAGCGCTTACAAGGTGCGCCCGAAGTGCCCACGATCCAAGAAGCAGGTGGTCCGGCGCTAGAGTCATCGACCTGGGTGATGTTTCTTGCACCGGCAGGCACACCACCCGCCGTGGTGAATCGTTTGTCTCAAGAAACCGCACGCGTAGTGAATGACACCGAAATCCGCGATCGATTTAACGCGCTCGGTATTGAGGTCGCTGGTTACACGCCCGAGCAAACCGGAAAATTCCTTGCCGATGAAATTGCCAAATGGGCCAAGGTCATTCAAACCGCCGGTGTCAAAGCAGAGCAGTAGTTCGCCTCAACTAAACCACCTTTGCGTAGCTTCTGATTCAGGAGAGACAAAATGAACGCACTGCTTCAAACCCATGCCCTGATACAACGATGTGTCGTGTCTTGCGCAAAAATTTCTGTACGTGCATTGCCATGGCTTGCTGCGGTTTGGGTGGTTGCTGCGCCGACTTGGACTCACGCACAAGCGACCTGGCCAACAAAGCCCTTACGCATCATCGTGCCATTCACAACGGGCGGGTTTAATGACACCTTAGGTCGCACGCTCGCGGCAGAACTACCAAAAAGTTTAGGCCAACCCGTGGTCGTTGAAAATCGTCCTGGCGGCAACACGGTCATTGGTACCGAACTTGCAGCCAAGGCCGCACCCGATGGTTACACCTTATTCATCGCTGCGCTGCCCTTCTCTGCCATTCAAAGCTTGTTCAAAACAAACTTCGATGTGGTCCGTGATTTTCAACCCATCACACTCGGTGGTATTTCAGACAACATGTTGGTCGCGCATCCGGCATTTCCGGTGAATTCCGCGCAAGACCTGATTCGTATGGCACGCGAGAACCCGGGGCGTGTCAACTACGGCTCATCGGGCAATGGTACGTCCGTCCATTTATGTATGGAGTTATTTAAATCGATGAGTGGAACCTCGATGACTCACATTCCATACAAAGGCAGCGCCCCTGTGGTCACTGACTTGATCGGCGGACAAGTCAACGTGATGTTCGATAACGTGCCGAACGTGATTCAACACGTCAAAGCAGGTCGCATGAAAGCGCTTGCGGTGAGTGGCCGTAAACGCTCGCCTTTAGCACCAGACGTCCCCACGGTGGCTGAATCAGCGATTCCGGGCTTTGATGTCTCTGTTTGGTTTGGTGTGCTCACGCCAGTTGGTGTTCCCAGAGACATCGTCAATCGTTTGAATACGGAGTCCATCAAAATCCTGCAATCGACCGAAGTGCGCGAGCGTTTTCTACGCCAGGGTGTAGAAGTCAGCACCAATACGCCAGAGCAATTTGGTGAACTCATCAAATCTGAAGTGGCGCGCTGGGGCAAAGTGATTCGTGACGCCAACATCAAAGCGGACTAAATACGCCGCCGATCAACATACGTGAGTACACCATGACCCGTCCAACAAAACCGATGCGTTCTGACATTGCATGGTCAACAGCCGATCAAATATCTGTGTTCGGGCGCGATTTGCCCAGTGAGATTCTTGGCCAAGTGAATTTAGGCGACATGGGATTTCTTGAGATCACCGGACGCTTACCCACCCCCAACGAATCGCGCATGTTTAATGCAATGGCGGTCTGTTTGGTTGAGCACGGCATCACGCCAAGCGCAATCGCGGCTCGCATGACCTATGCGGGCGCGCCAGAGTCGATGCAAGCAGCCGTCGCGGCTGGATTGTGTGGATTAGGTAGCGTGTTTGTTGGTTCAATAGAAACCTGCGCACGTTTGTTGCGCGAGGGTTTACCTGACCCCAACGTACAGACCGACTTGCATGCGTTGGCGCAACAACTCGTCACGCAATGTCGTGAGGCCAAACAAATCGTCCCTGGGATTGGACATCCGCTACACAAGCCCATCGATCCACGTACGCCACGCTTATTTCAGATTGCGCACGAAACGGGCTTTGCAGGCCCCTATGTGACCTTGGTGCAAGCCCTAGCCAACGCCGCGCAAACCGCCACAGGAAAAACCTTACCAGTCAATGCCACCGGCGCGATCGCAGCACTTTGCTGCGAGATGGGTTTTGATTGGAAAATCTGTCGCGGCATTGGTGTGATGGCGCGTGCTGTCGGGTTAGTTGGTCATATCCTTGAAG
>CAWUMP010000113.1:0-7809 GCA_963923385.1 uncultured bacterium
TATTTTACTGACTGTTTTTAATCATATTTCATATGCAGAAGAAAATAACTCTCCGCTTCATTTAACGCTCAAGGCAGCTTCTTCAGGCGATATTCAAAGCCTCGAAAGCTGGCTCAATCGTGGGATCGATGTCAATTCCACCGATAAAGAGGGAAACACGTTGTTGATGGTTGCCGCGCGCGCCGGTCAAGAGCGCGCGGTTGAGGTTCTGCTCGCTAACTTTGCAGACATCTCCCGCAAAAATAAATTTGGCGACACCGCAACCTTGTTGGCGGCTTTAACCGGCGCGACCGAAGTTGTTGCGCGCTTGTTGGCCTCGGGCGCAGCAATTAATCCGACAGACGCCTGGTCGCCACTTCATTACGCAGCCTTTGGCGGCCGAACCGAAACAGTTCGCGTATTACTCGAAATGGGCGCATTAAAAGACGCGACTGCGCCGAACGGCTACACGGCGCTGATGTTGGCTGCCCGGGGAGAGCACTTGGCAACCGTGCGGCTCCTGTTGCAACGCGATGTCGAGGTGAACCACCGCGGGCCCGCTGGGGAAACAGCCTTATCCATTGCCCGCCGTCGCGAAGCGCCCCCGGTCGTTGAGTTACTGAAACGTGCTGGCGCCGTCGAATAAATTGAGTTCCATTCGGTCATAAGCACGCTTCAAAGCCACAAACCTGCTCACCATTCACAGGTGGGTTTAGGAAAGCAATTGACTGATTTCTTTGTTTTTTATCTCATTGAGTCCTAAAGCCTGACTGGCTGGACTACTGAACAAGGCTGCTTTTTGCAAGAACGTCAGGCGACCCACGTGCGTGTTGAGCTGAGCGGCGATCTGTGGAGAGTGCGATTGCCACTCTTTGGCCAACGCCGCCGTACGCTCTGGCCAAGTGTCTGGCAGAACGCTAGCCATAATGTCGGCTTCATTGATTAATACACAAAGACATTCTAAGTCATTGATATCAAAAATTTTATTTATAATGTTGCGATGGTTGTTAGAGATACAGCTTGGTTCAGTCAGTAAGATTAACTGGCAAACGCGAAGGCGGTCTTGTTCGCTGATCCCACCTTCATTCAGCAAGGGGATGAGTAGCTCGCACGAGCGTTTTTCGAGCTGACCGATCGCGCGATTGATGCTGCCATCGTGACCGTAGTCGTGGGTCAGTGCGACGAGTAAACCAAGGCATTCTTCATGTTCGCGTTGCATGTGGTTTGGGTCATCGCTGAAAGACCGACTCAGCAATAGCAACTCGGTCATACACAACAACACATCTGCGAGGTGCAATCGGCTGTGATAAGCCGGTTCCTCACTGGCTTGTGCTTGAACAATCGCCTGTGCTTCTATCTGTCCTGCCAAGCTCAAAAAACAGCGAATAACGGCCTTTGTATCTGCGCGAGCAACGCGATCCGCGCGAATTCCCAGCCGATCAAGACAGCTTCGTGCAAGTGTCTCCAATCCGATCCAGTGTGTGCCCCAAGCTTGGCGCAATTCCAGTAAACGAGAAACAAGGTCGGCGGTCGGCGCAGGCAGCATAGTTTTAGGTGGTTTTTGTGAGATATATGTTGCCATGAATATCCCAAAGCGTATTAAATTAGATCTAACAAATAATTCTTTCTTCTAGGTTTTTTCTGAGATTTGTTGCTTTTTTCTAAATGAATCACAGCCTAGAAAAAGATTAACACCGGTGTTCATAGGGTGATTCATTTTGATCAAGCGACTACATCAGCACCTTTTAAAACGTGTCTCGCGCTTCGTCCGATCGGTTAATGCGTTGAGCATGCGCCCCTTTTTTATTGCTTTTGCATTCATGCAGCTGGTTTTTGCTCTGAACGCGTGGGCAGGTGTTGGAACCATCCAAAGCGTGCTGGGCGATGCAAGGATTAGTCAACGTTCGGGTTTAGAGCGGCCTGCACAAAAAGGTGTGCAGCTGCAAGAAGGCGACACCGTCGTCACTGCAGCGAACTCGAATGTACAGATTCGCATGATCGATGAAGCAATGATCTGGATGAAACCGCAAAGCCAGCTGGTGATCGACAAATACAACTACAGCCAACTGGACAGCGAACAAAGCAAAAACCAAGTGGCCTTACGTTTAGTGCAGGGTGGATTCCGAACAGTCACAGGGTTGATTGGTCGGACCAACCAAGCCCAGTACAAAGTCACGAGCCCAAACGCAACGATCGGAATCCGCGGTACCGATTTTGATGCAGTGTTTGTGGCGCCCGCTGGTCGATCTCAATTTGGTAACGCTGCGCCTGGCACCTATAACCGCGTTTACGCTGGTTCAACGCTTTTATCTGGACCAAGTGGACAGGTCACGTTGAATAAGGATGAAGCGGGGTTCATGGGTTTGCAGCCTGGGGACAAGCCAACGGTGTTGCCTTCCATTCCGGATTTTCTCAAGTCAACACCTGCGCCCGCTGCCAAAGCTGAATCTAAAGCACCGCGTGCAATGACACTCATCGTTCGCCTGGCCGAACTCGATGATGCCACCTCGACTTCCAGTGCCTCGCGCAGTGCCACGCCACTGCCGCCCGTACAGCGTATCAGCATCAAAGACGGAGACCTCGCGCGCTTGAGTCTGCCCAGTGCACAAATTGTCGAGTTCATGCCGCGCATGGAAGGCAATGGCGTTCGACTTGAATTTACTAACGCACGCCAACCGGCAAATAGTTATGCGGTGACCTTACGGCCTGGCCAACCTACAGAAGTTACTGGCAAAGGGCCGTGGAGCGAAAACAATGTGGATACAAGCTCTAAAAAGGGTGCGCGTGCAGAACGATACAAAACCTATCTTTCCGTTGAAGACGCGCTGAAGTAGCGTTGAACGCGCGGCGTAGTTAGAAGATGCGGTATTTGCCAAACGATGCCATCAAACGAATCGAGTCGTTGCGACTGCGGTTCTTACCTCGCCATACTTACCGAGGAATTGTCGGCTTTCTTGTCATTGCAATTTGTTTGGCACACGCGATCGGTTTTCTACCACTGGGTGCGCTCGATCAATTAGAACGTAGCTTGTATGACTTGCGGCTGCAGACATCGATTGCAAACGTAGTCGATGACCGATTGGTGATTATCGATATCGATGAAAAAAGCTTGCAAGAAAAAGAACGCGGCGGCGAGGGCCGTTGGCCTTGGCCCAGAGATCGCCTGGCACTCCTAGTAGAGAAAATTCTTCAAGAGCATCAGGCGGCGGTGCTTGGCATCGACGTGTTGCTGGCTGAAAAAGACAACACCTCCGGCCTGCCTATCCTTGAGCAATTAGCAAAAAATGAATTACAGGCTAACCCATCTTATTTGCACGTGCTTGAACAGTTGCGTCCGACGCTCAACTTCGATGCGCAATTAGCGAAAGCATTTGAGCATGGCCCCGTGGTGCTGAGTTACGCGTTTTACAACGCAGCGGCAGACCAAGCGCGCACAGCAGGGCAATTACCTGAAAGTATTTTCAAATCCAACGATGTGCCTGCAGGAACGCGTGCCGCGTCGTTCAATAGTTATGTGGGTACGCTTCCTGAATTGCTCGCAGGTGCCGTTGGTGCTGGTCATGTGAATCCGATTCGCGATGTTGACGGGGTGACTCGCCGTGTGCCGATGTTGGTTTCCTATGGCGGAAATTATTACGAGTCACTTTCTTTAGCAGTCGTCAGGCAGATGCTTGGTGTCCAGAAATTTAGCCTACGGACCCAAAGCTATGGTCCTACGGACACTCGTATTGAAGCGATTGATCTTGGCGCAATGGAAGTGCCCGTTGATGCGCAATTAAGTGCGTTAATTCCTTTTCCGCATACACAGCGTAGTTTTCGATATCTCTCGGCCAGCGACGTTCTGAATAATCAAGTGCCTACAGGTGCACTGAAAGATCGTATTGTGCTGATTGGTACGTCAGCTGCAGGTCTCGCAGATTTGCACGCAACCCCTGTGTCAGTGAGTTATCCCGGTGTGGAGATTCACGCCAACATGATCATGGGGATGTTGGACGATCGCATTGCACTCGCGCATCCGTTTGGTCTGGGCATTGAGGCCATCACGATTGTATTAGCGGGTTTGCTGATGGTGGGGTGTGCGCATTTCTTTAAGGTCACCGCGCAGGTGGCGTCATTATTTTTCGTGATTGGCAGTCTAGTGGGTGCGAGCAGTTACCTGTTCTATGCACATAACACAGTGATCCCTGTAGCCAGTGCGATGGCTTGCGTTGGACTAATTTTTATCGTGAATATGGCCTACGGCTATTTTGTTGAATCGCGAGCCCTTCGCCAAATGACCAACGTATTTGGCGAATATGTTCCACCAGAAATTGTGGAAAAGATGGCGCAAAGCCCACGTAACTACAGCATGTCGCCACAGCGTTTAGAAATGACGGTTTTATTTTCAGATATCCGCAATTTCACCAACATTTCGGAAAGTCTCAACCCACAAGATCTCGCGCAATACATTAACGTGTATCTGACCGAAATGAGTCTGATCATTCGCGAAGGTTATCGTGGCACGTTAGATAAATACATCGGTGATGCCATCATGGCGTTTTGGGGGGCACCACTGACTGATGTGAAGCATGCAGAAGATGCCGTGCTTGCGAGTTTGGACATGCAGAAAAAAGTCCAACACTTGTCTGCAGAATTTATCGCCAAGGGATGGCCGCCTTTACGCATTGGCATTGGGGTGAATACCGGACCAATGCGCGTAGGAGATATGGGCTCTCGCGTACGTAAGGCTTATACGGTGATGGGCGATGCTGTTAATTTAGGCAGTCGTTTAGAAGGAATCACCAAGCAATATGGCGTTGGCATTCTCGTTGGTGAAGAATGCCAACGATTAGTGAGCACTGTGGTATTCCAGGAAATTGATGTCGTGCGTGTGAAGGGTAAAGACCGCGCGGTTAAAATCTTTGAGCCGATCGCGCCTCTCTCGGACACATTGTCTGCTGAACTGCAAATGGAATTACGCACTTGGGATCAAGCGCTCCACGCTTACCGAACCCGTGCTTGGGATGAGGCCAATCGGCTGCTCGACACACTCGTGAAGCGCAATCCCACCAAAGAGCTCTACCGCATTTATCAATCCCGCGTGAATGCATTACTTGCGCAGCCACCCGACGAACGTTGGGATTACGTCACCGTATTCAATAGTAAATAGTCACAATTTAAATTCAACGAGAGGACAGCGAATGTTTAATCTACCGAATCAACTCCGTATGTACGCTGTGATACTAGCCATGCTAGTTGCGGGCAGCGTCATGGCGCAAGAGCAAACAGGACGTCAAATCTTAGATGAATCGCATAAGCGTCATAGTCGCGATTATGAATCTGAGTCTCAACGCATGACGCTATATGCCAACAATGCCGTGACTGAAACACGTGAGCTGCGCCGTTTAGCGCGCAAGATGGGAGAAGGCGAGACGCGGTATCTCATGAACTTCAATGCGCCCAAGGGGGTACGTGGCGTGGCCTTGCTGACTTGGAGTTTCGATAAGCGCGATGACGATCAATGGCTTTACATGCCTGCAGATAGCCGCACAAAGCGCATCGCCAAAGGCGGTCGTCGCACGGCATTTATGGGCACAGACTTTAACTATGAGGATCTCGTTACTGAGTCGCGCGATAAATTTAAATACGACCGTTTGCCAGACGAAGTGATCAATGGCGTGCCGCACTTTGTCGTCGATGCAATTGCCATTGATCCAGAGTTGGTACGCGAGACTGGCTATAAGTCCCGGCGCTTATTCCTGATCAAATCGACTTACTTTGTTGATCGTATTGACTACACCGATCGTCGAGGCGAGATGTACAAGCGTCAAACCATGAGTGATTTGGTGAATGTGCAAGGTCAAGTTTGGCGCGCCAATAAATCGCGCATGGAAAATCTTCGTGATAGCACCGCCACTGAAATCGAAGTGACGAACCGTAACTTTACGGAAGCCAGTGTCCCAGAGCGGATGTTTCTTGAGCGGTATCTGACTGCGCAAGAACACATGAAGTAATTTTGAGCAATCAAATCACGTAGCAAATTTCTAACACCTAAAAGTAGAGATCGATCGCCATGGACAAGTTCATGTTTAGTTTTCTGACATTTGGCTCGCGTCGGCCCATCATTACTGCATGTATTGTCCTGGTGCTATCGGCAATCGCCGTCATCGGTGCGATGCGTGTCAAGATCGACACGAGCTATGACAGATTAATTAGTGAACGTGATCCGGGTTGGCCTGATTACAACAAAACCGTCAAAGAATTCGGTTCGGATAGCACAACCATTATTTATCTGCGCGACGAAAATCTGTTTACGCCAGAAAAACTAGCGATGGTTGATGAGCTTGGCGTGAAGCTGAAATCTGTGCCAGGTGTTGAGAAGGTCGAAAGTCTCTTTACGGTACTCAGCATCCGCGATGTGGACGGTCAGATTGCTTCACGTCCACTGATGGATATCGTGCCAGAGACGCAAGCAGAGGCGCAAAAGATCAAGGAGGACGCACTCTACAGTCCGGTGATTAGCCGTAACTTGATTTCACCCGATGGCAAAACCACGGCGATTACGGTCACCATGAATCGTGACAATCGCCAACCAGAATTTATTCGGTCACAGTTTGCTGAGATTGAAGCGCGATTAGATCCGGTACGCCCAAAGTTTGAACGTGTCTTTCAAGTAGGGCCACCTCGCTTGAACGTCGATATTTCTCGCGGCGTTTGGCACGATATGGGATTGTTATTGCCGCTATCGACGGCCTTACTCATCGGTACGGTGGTGTATTTTCTGCGTACTTGGTTAGCTAGTTTGGTGCCATTGATCACGGCAGGCGTGAGTATTTTGTGGACCTTCGGCTTTATGGGTTTTGCTGATATTCCGCTCACGCTGCTCACTGCGCTCGTGCCATCACTCAATATTGTGATTGGTTCTGCCGAAGATACCCACTTGATGTCAACGTATCTGCGGCGCATTGGGGAACAAAAAGTCCCCGATCGACGCGAGGCCATTAATTTTATGGCGCGACACATCGGTGTGGCGATTTTCTTAACTGCATCCACGACCTCGATTGGCTTTTTTACCGATGCGATTTCAGATGTTCCGTTGATTATTGATTTTGGTATCACTGCCGGCTTTGCATTAACCGTCAACTTCTTTGCAACCGCGTTGATGATGCCCTTGATGTTGTTGGTGCTTGGACCAAAGTCAACCAACCTGCCACCGATGGACGAACCACCCCGTGGAATCGCCGGAAAAATTCTGAGTTGGATTGAGAATTTTGGTCGCGAGCAACCCAAGAAAATTATGCTGACAGTCTTGGTGTTGGTCATTGGTGCAGCGTACTTTGCGTTGCAAGTGAAGGTGAGTAACGATCCGTTGTCTTACTTTCCAGACTCAAGCCCGTTAGTTAAAGATGCAAATGCCCTTAAGAAAGATCTTGCGGGCATGCAGGTGTTTTACGTCACACTCGAAACCGATGTGCCGCAGGGGTTCAAAGATCCCAAATACCTCAAGCAATTAGAAGCCGTGCAAGATCTGATGAAAGAGAAAAAGCTCTACGATCTGAGCTTATCCTTAGCTGACCAAGTCGCGCTGGTGAATCGTGAAATGAACGGAGGCAAAGCAGAGTCTCTACGCGTGCCCGAAACGCGAGAGCAGGTTGAGCAGTATCTGCTGTTCTTCAAGCGACGTGATATTCAACGCTACATCAGCAATGACTATCAGCGTGCCAACGTGGTGATCCGTCACAGCATGTCGGATTCGAGCGAGTTTAATGAAAAGACAAAAGCCTTTGAAGTAGAGGCAAAGAAACTCTTAACCAACGACGTGCGGATTCGGTTTTCGGGTGAGAACCTGAT
>CAWUMP010000114.1:0-7763 GCA_963923385.1 uncultured bacterium
TTTTACGCCTGTCCCGCGAGACTATTTCACCTCAAATTAAGTGGCGCGAGGCGTATTCGTTCCCTTGACCGGGAGAAACGCCGTCTGGGGCGGTGGACGCCGCCCTGCTGTTGCGGCGAACTGAGCCCGTTGCCTGGCTGATTTACACCGCGCGCATTTGTCCGGCCGCAATGCCCGCCCAAGCGATCGGCGCACCCGCCGCCGCCGCGGCATCGGCGGTGGGTTGGGTTGGATCCCATAAATTGGCACGAAAACGGCGCAAGTTGACGTGATCCGCCGCGCTCGATAACAACCAACGCAAGGGCGGCACCATCACCGTCGGCGGCAGCAATGCATGACGTGCCACGCCAGATTCGGGTGGAATCATTGCCGTATCAGTTGGACCACCGGGCACCAACACATTGACTGTGATGCCTGTGCCGACCAATTCATCCCCCAGTTCCGCACAAAACGCTTCAAAGGCGGCTTTAGACGCACCATAAGGGCCACTGCCCGCACGCAACATCGAATCCAAACTGGTGGTGACGTTAATGATCCTGCCCCACGATTGCGTCAGCAAATGCGGCACTACCATGCCACTTAAACGAATGGCTGCCATTGCATTCACTGCAAAAAATTTCTGCCAAATATCTGCCGAAATTTCCCAAGTGCGTGGTGGCTTAGAAAGTAAATCGCGGGTGTACGTGGTGCGACCAATCCCCGCGTTATTGATTAACACGTTCACTGAACCAAACGCGTTTAAGGCCGTTTGCAGTATCTGCGTTGGGGCTTGTTCTGCAGTGACATCAAGCGCCAAACACTGCAAGCGTGCGCCAACCTGCGGCACGCTGTGCATGAGTGCATCGAGCGCTGCCTGATCGCGATCGACAGCCAACACCTGCGCACCATCCTCTAACAGCGCTTGGACTAAGGCGCGACCAATACCTGCACCACCGCCAGTGACGATGGCCTTGAGTTTAGTCGGCATGAATGTTCGCCTTACGGGCCACTTCGCCCCAACGATCATATTCGCGCGATAAATGCTGACGCGTATCGGCGGGTGTCATCGGCACCAACTCCGAGAGCAACGAAGTTAATCGTGTGCGCGCTGCTGGGGAAAGCATCACTTCATTGGCGGCTGCGTTAATTTTTTGGACTAATTCATTCGGCATGCCCGCCGGTCCCACTAAACTCACCCACGGTTTAATTTCGAGTTCCGGAAAACCAGACTCGGCAATGGTCGGTACGTTGGGCAAATCGGCCACACGCCGCGCACCTGATACCGCTAATGCTTTCACACGCCCAGCATCGATCAACGGCTTGGCAGTTTGCACAGGCATCAACGCCACCGCAATACGTGCAGCCGCCAAGTCCGGCAAGATCACCCCATCGCCTTTGTAAGGCACCGCAGTCATATCGGTGGCGGTCGATTGCTTGAGTAATTCAAATGCAAAATGACTGGAGGATCCATTGCCCGTCGTGGCATGTGATGCTTGCGTTGGGTTTTGTTTCGCCCAAGCAAGTAGCTCTTTCATATTGTTAAACGGCATACTCGTCGCACTGACAAACACAAACGAGTACAGCGACAACAACGTAATTGGCGTGAGATCTTTGCGCGGATCAAAACTCAAACGCGACACATGCGGCAACATCACCATCGTGCCGGTTGCCGTCGCGTGTAACACCTGACCGTCGGGGGCGGCACGACGCACTTCTTCAATAGCGATCACACCATTGGCACCGGGTTTATTTTCAACCACCACCGGTACCGACCATTTGCGGTTTAAACCTTCCGCTAAGGCGCGTGCTGCCAGATCGGTGGCACCGCCAGGCGGAAAGCCCACCAAGATTCGAATCGGACCGCGCGGATAATCGGCACTTTGCGCAAACAAGGTTTGCGCACTAACGCACAGCAAACCCAATAGTGCAATCGTGCACCACTTCACGCATCGAGACATGATGTACCCCACAAAATTATGTAGGGATCACCATGCCATAGTTTGCGGCGCTTTTAATGCACAGATTCGCAAATCAGCGGGTCACCACTGTCACCGGGACTGTCGCTGCATGCAAAACCTTGGTCGCCACTGAACCCAGCATCATGTTGGCTGCGGCGCTCATGCCGCGCGCGCCCATCCAAATCAATTCGCTGCCCGCGCTACGTGCTTCAGCACAAATCCCTGTGGCCGGATCATCCACCAACACGGTGGAGGTAAACGGCACATTGGCTTTTTTAAGCAACGACTCGGTGTCCTCAAGGGCCTTACGACCTTCGTCTTGATAGTACTGATCCAGCATCTGGCGGCTCACCATCGCGCTCATCCCGCCCACATGCGGCACCGGCCGATGCACAGTGACTACGCGAACTTGTGGCAGCTCTTTAAACCAACCCACATGCGCAATGAGCTGACGCGCCGCTTCGAGCGCAATTTTTGAACCATCAACCGCTAGCAGAATTTTCATCTTCGCTCCTCTGGTGGACATGCATACGGCTCATTTTAGGCGAAGACAAATTAATAAAGTAATTTATATTACTTTTATATTTTTATATTTATAGAGGTTGATTTGAATCAAGTGAATCGCTTTGGCGTGGAATGGGGAGCGGCAGATTAGACGCACCGATCAGACCCGTACCGTGCGTGAGTGCTCTTCTTGTTGGCGGCTTAATGCCTGGGTCTGACTTTGCTTCGGGCGGTGGTTTGATTGGTGGGCCGTGTTGGACTCGAACCAACGACCAAGGGATTATGAGTCCCCTGCTCTAACCAACTGAGCTAACGGCCCACGTGACGCGAAGCGGTCTGCCGATTGGCACACAGGGCGTGTGCCTTGGTGTTGCTTTGATGTTGCTTTGATGTTGCGCTGCTGTTGCTTAATCGCGGCAAGTTTAAACGCCGCGCTGTATTAGGCGGCGAGTGCACGCTCAAGAAAGTCGAGGCGATCTTGCCCCCAAAATATTTGCTCACCCAACACATAGCTGGGCGCACCAAACACTTGCGCAGCCACTGCGCGTTGCGTGTTTTGTTCGTACACCGATTTTCCTGCGGCGATAGTCGCCGGTGCATCGGTTATGCCGTGTCGCGCGGCAATGGTTGCTAACACCGCCGCGTCAGAAATATTTTCTTCTCGTGCCCAAACGCCTTGCAATAAGTCATAGGCCAACGCCAGTCGCACCGCTTCTGGTGCACCGCTAATTAGCTGCGCAGCGTGTGTGCCATCCACAGGAAAAAATTTAGGTTGAATCACCAACGGTAGGCCAAGAAACGCTTGCCAACGCGCGAGTTCTTGCAAGCGATACGCTTGACGCTGCGGCGCACGTTTTCCTAAAGGCAAGCCACCGGATTGTGGAAAGATCACGCCGTAATCGACCGGCATGACCTCCACCGTTGCACCTGCGCGTTTGGCCATCTCGGCAAAGCGCGCATGTCCCAAATAGGTCCAAGGCGATACTGGGCTCAGGTAATACGCAATGTGCGCCACGCTTAGCCTTCCTGATCGAGAAAGCTCTTCAAGCGCTCTGAGCGCGAAGGGTGACGCAATTTACGTAAGGCCTTGGCTTCGATCTGACGAATGCGTTCGCGTGTGACATCGAATTGTTTACCAACTTCTTCCAACGTGTGATCGGTCGACATTTCGATACCAAAGCGCATCCGCAGCACCTTGGCTTCACGCGGCGTTAATGTGTCCAACACTTCTTTGGTGACATCGCGCAGCGAACCAAAAATCGCCGCATCCGACGGCGCGAGCGTGGCTTGGTCTTCGATGAAATCACCCAGGTGCGAATCATCATCGTCACCAATTGGCGTTTCCATCGAAATCGGCTCTTTGGAAATCTTCAAAATCTTGCGGATCTTGTCTTCAGGCATTTCCATTTTGGCGGCCAAGGTCGCTGGATCGGGCTCTGCGCCGGTTTCTTGCAAGATCTGGCGTGAGATACGATTCATCTTATTGATCGTCTCGATCATATGCACCGGAATACGAATGGTGCGTGCTTGGTCTGCAATCGAACGCGTAATGGCTTGTCGAATCCACCATGTGGCATACGTCGAAAATTTGTAACCGCGACGGTACTCAAATTTGTCTACCGCTTTCATCAAACCGATGTTGCCTTCTTGGATCAAATCCAAGAACTGCAAGCCGCGGTTGGTGTATTTCTTTGCAATCGAAATCACCAAGCGCAAGTTTGCTTCGGTCATTTCGCGTTTGGCGCGACGCGCCTTGGCCTCGCCCGTCGACATCTGCGTGTTGATCTCTTTCAGATCTTTCAGCGAGATGCTGATCTTTTCTTGGATGGCGACCATCTTGCCCAACAGCTCGATGATGGCTGGCTCTAAACGAATCAGGCCCGTGCTCCACGCATGACCACCACTCAACTCGGCCGTTAACCAACGGCGCGAGCCTTCGTTGCGCGGAAACACTTTAATGAAGTGCGCCCGCGGCATGCCAGCTTTGTTGACGCAAATATTTAAAATTTCGCGCTCATAGTTGCGAATTTGCTCGACCAAACTACGCACGCTATCGCAGAGCTTTTCGACATTACGCGCGGTAAATCGAATGGCGAGCAATTCGGTACTGATTTTGTCGCGCGCTTGTAAGTAGTCTTTGTCTTTTGATCCACGGGCTTCGAGCGCCTTGGTCATTTTTTCGTACAAACGACGAATACGCGAAAATTTTTCGAGCGCTTCGGTTTTCATTTGCAACAAGTTGGCCGCGGCAGCCGCACCGCCATCGTCTTCGTCTTCTTCGGCCTCCACGTTGTCGTCGTCTTCGTCTTCTTCAGCCGCGGCAGCCGCTTCGACTTTTTTAGGATCGAATTCTTCTTTGGCGTTCGGGTCGATCAAGCCATCGATCACTTCATCGATGCGCATTTCATCTTTCTCGACCTTTTCAGCCATATCGAGAATGTCGCGCACGGTAGTCGGGCAGGCCGAGATGGCCTGAATCATGTGTTTGAGGCCTTCCTCAATACGTTTGGCGATTTCAATTTCGCCCTCACGCGTGAGCAACTCGACGGTGCCCATTTCACGCATGTACATCCGTACCGGATCGGTGGTGCGACCAAATTCTGAATCGACCGTTGAGAGCGCGGCTTCCGCTTGCTCTTCAACGTCTTCATCGGTGGTTGCAACTGGCGGTGCATCCGGATTGATGACGATTTCTTCCGGATTGGGTGCTTGGTCATAGACCGGGATACCCATGTCACCAAAGGTGGAGATGATCGATTCGATCTGTTCGGCATCCACCAAATCATCAGGCAGGTGATCGTTCACCTCGGTGAACGTTAAAAAGCCACGCTCTTTGCCGAGCTTGATGAGGTTGCGTAAACGTGTACGACGCGTTTCAGCATCTTCTGGCGTGGGCGCGGGGCCCATGACCCAATCGGTTCCTTTTTTACGTCCGCCGCGCTTTCCACCTTTAGACAGTCCTTGCGCGACCTTCGCCTCGAGCATATCGAGCGCGGCCTTGCCTTTCATGGCCTTGGCTTCAACCGGTGCCGCTACTGCGTCTTTTACTGCATCTTTACCAACGGCCTTTGCACCGACTTTATTTTTTTCTGCAGCGGCGGGCTTGATGGTTGGTGCCGCTTTACCGGCTTTCACTGTTGCGGCTTGCGTTTTTGTCGCTTTAGCAGCGGCAACAGGTTTCGCGACGGGTTTGACCGGTGCTTTGCTGACAGGCTTAGCGGCAATTTTTTTCGCTGCCGCTTGCTTCAGGGCTTTGGCTGGTTTGGCTGCCTTTTTAGCGACTGGCTTTTTGGCAATGACCTTTTTTACCGGGATCTTTTTAGCAACCGGCTTCTTAGCGATGGGCTTTTTGGTCGCGACCTTTTTCGGCGCGACTTTTTTAGCAGCACTCTTCTTCGGGGCGGTTTTTTTCGCCACCGGCTTTTTGACTGCCGCCTTTTTGGTTTTGGTGAGCGGTTTTTTTACTTTGCTCGCCGCCTTCGCCACTGGCTTTTTTGCAGCCGATTTACCCGCGCCAGCCTTTTTCAAGGCCTTGACGGCATTGGGTTTTTTCTTAGCTGGGGCGGAGAGTTTCACCTTGGGCTTACGCTTGTCTTTGGCCATACTCGCCTCGCAAAGAATCCGGCGTCCCGTTGCGGGCCGCCAATTGAAATGGGGAACCGCCGATTATAGCAGAAATCAGCAATAAATCAGTCAGCTAGCCTTAGATGCGCTGACCCTTGAGCTGCGCGAGCTCGCGCGTGCAGCGGGCCAGTTCAACACCCAGCTCGGGACGTCCAACCACTTCGCGTTTTAAGCGTTCGATTTCGGCGTGAATTGCGCGGATACGCAAGCTGAGCAAGCTTTGCTCAAACTGCTGCGCGGCGTCCGTCGCCAATAAGCCCAACTCATCGGACGCCATTTGCGCGCGCACTAATACTGCTTCGTGGGCCGTACCCTGAAACACGTCATACAACACCGACCAAGATTCAATTCCCTTGTCGGCAACCCGCTGACGTAGCGCCAACAGCGCCTCGGTTTCTGGCAATGTGGAATCCATCAGCTCGTCTTCTAAGCGTTCGACTAACGCGGGTTGCGCCAGCACACAGCGCAACAAACTCATTTCAGGACTGGTCACACCAGGTGCAGCCACGCGTGGCGGTGCGGCACGCACATAACGCGATGCTGTTGTCGCCACCGGGCGAATCTCAAGAAGTTCTTCTGCTTCCTCTTGTGAGACACGCGCTAATTCGGCCACGGCTTTAAGTAATTGCAGACGCAATGCCGGCGCGGCTACGTTTTTTAAGTGTGGTTTGGCGAGCACCAATAAGCGCGATCGGCCCTCTGCAGTGTCTGGGTTAGATTGCGCGCGCAACTCACTTACTAAAAATGTCGACAATGGTTGCGCCGCGCGCACTTCGCGCTCAAACGCCTCGGTGCCAAATTCACGCACATAACTGTCGGGGTCGTGACCTTGCGGCAAAAACAAAAAACGCATGGGCTTGTGATCAACACTCAATGGCAGACTGGTTTCGAGTGCACGCCACGCCGCCTTGCGTCCCGCGTTGTCACCATCAAATGCAAACACAATCTCATCTGAAAGACGCAATAATTTTTGAATGTGAACCGCTGTCGTTGCTGTCCCCAGCGTCGCAACCGCGTAGCTCACGCCATGCTGTGCCAAGGCCACCACATCCATATAGCCTTCAACCACCAACACGCGATTGGCTTGACGAATCGCACTGTTTGCTTGCGACAGGCCATACAGTTCGCGACCTTTTTCAAACAACACCGTTTCGGGTGAATTGAGATACTTGGGTTCGCCCGCACCAATCACGCGTCCGCCAAAACCGATCGGTGCGCCGCGTTGATTAAAAATCGGAAACATCACCCGTCCTCGAAAACGGTCGTACCGTTTACCCTCATTTTCCACCACCAAACCAGCCTCCACTAAACTGGCTTGTTCGTACTCGGGAAACACCGTTTTCAGCGGCTGCCAATCATCGGGGGCGTAACCGATACGAAACCGCGCGGCGATTTCTCCGGTGAGCCCACGCGCTTTTAAATAGGCAATGGCTTGTGGTGCGTGTTTGAGTTGTTCGCGATAAAAATCCATCGCGCGCTCGAGCACAGCGCTGAGATCGGTTTCGCGTTCATAACGCTGTAAGGCCTGCGCAGAACGCGGTTCTTCTGGCACCGTCATGCCACAACCAGCTGCTAATTCTTTAATGGCATCGACATAACCCATGCTGGCATAGGCCATCAAAAAACCAATCGCGTTACCATGCGCCGAGCAACCAAAGCAGTGATAAAACTGCTGTCTCTTATACACATCTGACGCTG
>CAWUMP010000115.1:0-7643 GCA_963923385.1 uncultured bacterium
AGACCAAACGCGTCTTGATCACGCCAGCGTCGCGCAAGAAACCCTGCCATGCGATACACAATCGCGCCCATCGGACCGGGTAACAACATAAACCAAAACAGCACCGCAAAGACATGGCGATGCGACGCGAGCAACGCCTCCTCGATGGCTAAGCGAATCACCTCTTCTTTAGTGTAATGCGCTGCATCCTCCACGCGCCATTGCCCAATCAAACGACGCGCGCGATCAAGATCGTCTTCACGTAAGGCCAATTGGATGCCCGTAAAGTAATGACTAAACTGACGGAACCCGAGCGTTAAATACAACACTGCCACATTGAGTAACATCGCCAAAATCGGCGAGAACCAAAACAACAAGTAATACAGCCCTAGCGACAGCGCGATCACTGGCACCACGCCCACTGCCCACGCAATGGCGCCGTGGCGCATTTCTCCGGCATTAAAGCTCGCCTCTAATTTGACCGCTACGCGCTCTAACAGACTGCCCCAGGCGCGTCGATCGGCAAGCGGTCTCCATTGCTCTAAAAGCAAGGCAAGAATGATGGCAATGACGCTCATGGCAACTGAACTAAAAGAAGAACGCGCACGATAGCACAGGCATTCAACACAGAGCGCGTGGGTGACAAGCTCGTGGCACGCTCAGGCATGTAAAAAGCGCCGCAAATTCACCAACATGCCTGCGGTGGCCCCCCAAATAAAATAGTCACCAAATGGGATCGCAAAAAACCCACGCGTTTGGCCCGCGTCAACCCGCTCATGGCGTTGGTGGTTTGACGGATCAAGCACGAAGGCAAGCGGGACCTCAAACACCTCGGCGACCTCGCTGGGGTTGGGTTGTAATTCAAACGGCGGCTGGACCAAGCCGACGATCGGGGTAATGCGATAGCCAGTCCGGGTGTGGTAATCGGATAAACGTCCGAGCAGCTCGATCTGCGCGCGCGCCAATCCGACCTCTTCTGCAGTTTCGCGTAAGGCGGTCTCCTCGGGCGAGGCATCGGTGGGATCGGCACGACCACCAGGAAAGCTAATTTGCCCAGAGTGGGCGTTGAGATGTGCGGTGCGTCGCGTAAACAGCACTGAGGGTTCTGGACGCAATACCACCGGGACAAGCACAGCAGCGGGTTTGAGTGCCGCTGCGTCAGGACGCGCCCCTTGATCTCCGTACAACGTGCCTTGGGGCATGCGCCCAGTGGCAAACGCCGCACGCAACAACGTAATCGTTGGATCGTTCATCAGGCGTCACCACACACTTGCGTCACACGACACCTCAACAGAAAGAGATTCATCAGCGTATGCATATCCGATACACAACGACCACACAAGGTCCGCAAATACGGCACGCATCGCAACACGAGTAGAATCGCTGCACGTCAGAACATTCTACCGTTGCACGCGCAGCTCAACCAAATCTTCGCACTGTCTTGTCCATGTCTGGTTTTTCCTTTGCGCAACGCCATGTAGGTGCAGTGCTGATGTTTTGTGCTGCATTGGCTTTTTCAACGGGCGGGCTATTGGTACGCTCTGTATCAGAGGCCAGCGCATGGAATATCGTGTTTTGGCGCTCATTGTTTATGTGTGGTTTTTTATGCCTGGTACTCGGACTGTGGTACCGAACACGTTTTTGGTATGAGCTGCGTTCCATCGGCTGGTCTGGTTGCGTTGCCGCCGCTTTTGTTGCGGTGACGTTTATTTGTTTTGTGATGGCACTTGAGTTCACCACTGTCGCGAACACCTCTGCATTGATGAGTACTGGCCCACTCATTCTGTCGATGGCCGCGTGGATTTTCTTGGGTGAACGTGCACCCAAGGGCACGTGGTTAGCCATCGCCGCAGCGCTCAATGGCATCGCCTTGATGTTTAGTGAAGGTCTGGCGCCAGGCGCGTTACTGGGTAATGCATTGGCACTTTGCATTCCGCTTGCGTTTGCCGCTAATTACATCATCGTGCGTCGCACACAAGCCAAGCGCGGCCAACGCACTGCACCCACAGTGGTCATGATGTTAGCGGCAGGAATCGCTGCCTTGGCTGCGCTGCCATTTGCGCAACCCTTGCGTGTCGCTGTGACAGATTTTCCGGCTTTGCTTGCACTGGGCGTTTTACAAACTGGCATGGGATGCTTACTGCTTGCGCTGGCCATGCCCAAACTCACAGCCGCAGAACTCTCGTTGATTGGTGTGGCAGAACCCGTACTCGCACCGCTGTGGGTCTGGCTGTTACTCAACGAACGTCCGGGTAACGCAGCACTGATTGGGAGTGCTTTGGTGATCAGCGCCGTCATCGCCAATCAGATCCTCACGCTACGCGCTAGGCCAACCGCCTAGAACGTAGCGTGATCGCACAGCGTGCTACGGCAATAAAATCACCGAGCCCGTGGTCTTGCGTGATTCAAGATCGCGATGTGCTTGCGCGGCTTCGGCAAGTGGATACTGGCCGTTCACTTCAATCTTCACTTTACCCGAGCTCACCACATCAAACAGTGACGCAGCGGTTTCCTCTAAATCAGCGCGAGTCGCTGTGTAGTGAATCAGCGTTGGACGCGTCACAAAGAGCGAACCTTTTTGCGCAAGAATCCCAATACTAAATGGCGCAACGGCACCCGAAGCATTACCAAACGACACCATCATGCCGCGCGGCTGTAAGCAATCAAGTGAGCCTTCCCAAGTACTCTTACCCACCGAATCAAACACCACTGGAACGCCTTTACCACCGGTGATTTCTTTTACGCGCTGGGTAAAGTTTTCTGTTGAGTAATTAATCACGTGTGCACAACCGGCTTTCTTGGCGAGCACCGCTTTCTCTGCTGAACCGACAGTGCCGATCACTTGCACGCCCAACGCGTTCAGCCACTGCGTCGCAATCAACCCCACGCCACCGGCCGCGGCATGCCACAACACGGTCTGACCTGCTTGCACAGGAAAGGTCCGTTTGATGAGGTATTGCACGGTCATGCCTTTGAGCATCATCGATGCTGCTTGCGCATCGGTCACACCCGCAGGCGTTTTCACCAATCGATCCGCAGGAAATAAACGCGTTTGCGCATACGACCCCACGGGGTTTCCTGTGTAGGCCACACGATCACCTTCTTTGAGCGTAGTCACGCCTGGGCCCACCGCCTCAACAACACCCGCACCTTCGGAACCCAAGCCCGAAGGTAATGGCATTGGATACAAACCAGAACGGTGATAGGTATCCAAAAAATTGACGCCGATCGCGGTATGGCGCAAGCGCACTTGACCTGCACCGGGTTCGCCCACAGCCACTTCTTCGTACTTTAGAACCTCGGGGCCACCGGTTTGATGAAATCGAATTGCCTTGGACATCTGATCTCTCCTGGATTCAACACGTTTGCAAGAAAACGCCCCTGCAAGTCAGGGGCAATCAAAATTCGCCCTCGATGTTAACGCCCCGGAGACCCAGTGACCGCAGCTGTTTTACGTCAAGGCCAATTAAGGCTGATTGCGCGCGCCCGGCGCCGCGGTTGGCTTGGTTGAATTAGCCTCTGCCGCTTGCTGTGGCGCGGCAGAATCGCCCGGACTCGCGGCGGCACCTTGCATCATCATCCAGGGCCAAAACATCGGATGATTCATTGGATGCGCCGCCGCTTGCGCTGCCTCTTGTGCAGCTTGCGCAGATAAATTGGCAAATGCACTCGCTGCTTGCCCGGCTGCTTCGGCGTTCGATTTCATCGTTTGGATGGTGGCTTTTTGTACTTCGAGTCCCTGCACTGCCATCTTCACCATGTTGAGATTCATCCCCAACCAAGTTTCTACTGACTTGAGATCAGCAATCCGCTGATCTATTTCGGCAGGATCCATCGTCGGCATGGCCAAACCAGGTACAGGCACACCCAACGGACCCCAGAGCCGACGAAAACTCTCAAAAGGATCGACACCTGCCTGATTGCTCTCGGGTTTAGCCATACGTCACCTCGAAAAAAATACGCCTAAGAAAACGACGGGTCTGTGGCTGAAAAAAACGCGCGTACTTCGTTTGCGCGTGCCATCGTGTCTTCAACACCTAAATCAATCAAGGCCCGACAAAACGGTGCCTCAAATAACAGATAACTAGCTAACGTACCACCGGCTCGATCTAACGCACCGGTCGGTTGCAATAAAAATCGAATCGACCGTGGGAGCGCATGCACAAAACGCGAGGCCATGTGTTCGATCGACACGGAAGGCGAAAGAAACAAGGTCTTGACCCGACGTAGAGGCATACCTTCATTCGATTGACGTTCGGCAGGAATTAAGTCAACGGTACGATTGATACGCTCGAGACGTTCAAGATCGACCTGTAAGGTATCCAAAAAAATACTATTCAAGGCGTGTCCCGCTATTTGCGCAAGCGATGGATAGACCGGATATTCCGGCGTAGATCGACTATCCTGCGGTTGCGCCGTCCCAATAATGAGTAAACGCTCGGCGCCCAAATGTAGCGCAGGGCTAATCGGTGCGATCTGACGCATCGAGCCATCACCAAAATATTCTTGATCCAGCTTTACCGCAGGAAACAAAAAAGGCAAGGCCGCACTGGCCAGTAAATGCGCAGCGCCCAGTTGCACGGGTAATCCGACACGTTGTTTGCGCCGCCATCCAGTGAGATGCTTAGGCGCTTGAAAAAACGATACGCTTTGACCAGAGCCATAGCCTGAAGCCGTCACTGCAAGCGCATGCAAGCGCCCGGCATCGATGTGCTGCTGAATGCGCGCAGCATCCAACGTACTCTCTAGCATGCGTGCTAACGGCGCGTTATCTAACAACGAGACTGGCGCGCGACGCGCAAACAGTGTCAACGCAGCCAACCAATGTGCACCGCTGCGCATAATGTGTTTCACATCGGCGCGATATACATCTGCAACTTGCATGTATTCCCACGCGTTAATCATGTCCGACACAGCGTTCGAGAAATGATCCGCGTGTACCGCCAAACGCGCGGCATTAATCGCACCTGCGGAGGTCCCACATAAAATCGCGAACGGGTTATCGCGCGGTTGATTCAGCAACTCGCGAATCGCTTTCAACACACCCACCTGATACGCGGCTCGTGCACCACCGCCGGTCAGAATCAAGCCGATATGTGCAGGCCTCATGGGCATCAACGAACTGTCCGCATCGCGATCGCTCGATGGATAACGCTAGAACAAGGTGGGTTCTGCACCTGAACCAGCGCCCGCATCCACTACCGCGAGCGCCGTCATATTGACGATACGTCGTACGGTGGCTGAAGGGGTCAGGATATGCACTGGACGCGCAGCACCCAGCAAAATTGGGCCAATCGTCACCCCATCGCCGGAGGCCGTCTTGAGTAAATTAAATGCAATGTTCGCGGCATCTAATGTCGGCATCACCAGCAGATTGGCTTCGCCTTTCAAACGTGAGCGCGGAAACACCTTGAGTCGGATTTCTTCCGAAAGCGCTGCGTCACCATGCATCTCGCCTTCGATGTCTAATTCAGGAGCACGGGCGTGAATCAAGGCTAACGCATCACGCATTTTGCTTGAAGACGGTAAGTCAACCGAACCAAAACTCGATGCAGACAGCAAAGCGATTTTTGGCACGATACCGAAACGACGTACCTCTTCGGCAGCCAGCAATGTAATTTCAGCCAATAACTCGGCACTGGGATCCGGGTTCACATACGTATCAGTAATAAACACCGTACGGCCCGGCAACATCAGTGCATTCATTGCGGCATAACAACTAACGCCCGCTTTGCGCCCAATCACTTGATCGACATACGTCAAATGTAGCGCGTGCGTGCCAAAGGTGCCGCACAACAAACCATCGGCTTCGCCTTTGTACATCAACATGCAACCAATCAAGGTCAGGCGGCGGCGCATTTCAATTTTGGCGTATTCGGGAGATACACCTTTGCGCTCGGCCAACTGATGATAGGTACGCCAATAATCGCTATAGCGTGGATCGCTTTCGGGATTAATTAAGTCAAAATCCACACCAGGTTGAATACGTAAACCCAAACGCGCCAAGCGTCGCTCGAGGACGGCCGGTCGACCAATCAGCACTGGACGCGCCAAGCCTTCATCTACCACCACTTGGACTGCACGCAGCACACGTTCTTCTTCACCTTCGGCGTACACAATACGCTTGGGCGATTGTTTGGCTTTCGCAAACAAGGGCTTCATGATGATGCCCGAGTGATACACAAACTGCGACAACGATTCGCGATACGCTTCAATATCTGCCAGCGGACGCGTGGCCACACCACTACGCATAGCGGCCTCTGCAACCGCCGGCGCCACTTTGGCAATTAAGCGTGGGTCAAACGGACGCGGTATTAAATATTGCGGGCCAAATTTAAGCTCTGCTCCGCCATAGGCCATCGCTACAACATCGGATGCTTCCGCTTGCGCAAGCTCGGCAATTGCGCGCACCGCAGCCAGTTCCATTTCAGTGGTGATGGTGGTTGCTCCAACATCTAACGCACCCCGAAAAATAAACGGAAAGCACAACACATTATTGACTTGATTGGGGTAGTCCGATCGTCCGGTGGCAATCACACAATCGGGTCGGGCCGCTTGCGCAAGCTCAGGCAAAATCTCTGGTGTTGGATTGGCCAAGGCAAGAATCAACGGTTGCTTGGCCATCTTCTTGACCATCTCGGGTTGCAGCACACCACCTGCAGAAAGACCCAGAAACACATCGGCACCTTCAATCACTTCGCTGAGTGTTCGCGCCGAGGTCTCACGTGCAAAACGTGTTTTGTCTGGATCCATCAATACCGTACGACCGGCATACACCACGCCTTCAATATCTGTGACGGTGACATGCGCAATCGGTAAGCCCATCTTCACAAGCAAATCCAAACAGGCCAGCGCCGCAGCACCTGCTCCTGAAGTGACGAGCTTCACGTGGCGAATATCTTTGCCCACCACTTTTAAGCCATTCAAGATGGCCGCACCCACAATGATGGCCGTGCCATGCTGATCATCATGAAACACCGGAATGTTCATGCGCTCGCGTAATTTGCGCTCGATATAAAAACATTCTGGCGCTTTAATATCTTCGAGGTTGATGCCCCCAAAGGTGGGTTCGAGTGCAGCGATCATATCGACCAATTTGTCTGGATCACGCTCATTGAGCTCGATATCAAAACAATCGATGCCAGCAAATTTTTTAAACAGTACGGCTTTACCTTCCATCACGGGTTTAGCCGCGAGTGGGCCAATTGCGCCCAGACCGAGCACGGCCGTGCCGTTGGTCACCACACCAATTAAATTACCGCGCGAAGTCAGATTGACCGCTTGCGCAGGATCGCGCACGATTTCTTCGCACGCAGCAGCCACACCCGGAGAGTAAGCCAGCGCGAGATCGCGTTGATTCGTGAGTTGCTTGGTTGGGAGAATCGAAATCTTGCCCGGCTTGGGCAATTGATGGTATTCGAGTGCACTCTTTCTGAGTTCTTTTTCCACGAATTTTTCCTAGAGAAGGCACGAAGCCAAGCACTCGCGCGTTGCGCAACGAGCATCCATGCGAATTATAGCCCCGACTATAATGCGAATCTCGCCCCCCACGTGGTTTACCCCCCCCGATATGCCAGCCTCCGTCTCTTCGCATCTGCCCTTTGGTCAATCCAAGACGCCAACTCGCGACGCTGCCATGACTGTCTCTTATACACATCTGACGC